>NZ_JBFULJ010000275.1:0-4616 GCF_056400385.1 Priestia sp. P5_B4 | reverse complement strand
GGCTTATAAAAAGCAATTAAATCAGCATATTAATGACTGCAAGAAAAGTAATAAGACAAATGAGAGCATAACGGTTGTTTTAGAAAAGCTGCTGAATATTTCAGCAGCAGACATTGAACAAGCCCCGATTGAGAAATTAGCTGCCTCACGATCAGTTTAACTTAAAAAAGTAGGTAGGCATTCATAGCTGTACTTGAAAAAGATGCTTCGTTTAAAACGCGAAGCATCTTTTTTTCATTCTTTATAAAGAGCGGGTTTATCTTTAGGAAAGGCTCTTTTCGCATAGATTATTTCCTGATAAGAGATGATAAAATACTCTTTCAGGAAGCGGTTTCTCAAGGGTTAAAGACATTATGCCACGTTTTCAGCCTTCACTAAAGACGAGCAAATTCAACTATTTAACTCTTTAAAATTCCTCTATTAAAACGACTCTATTACTTATTTCGCTAAAGCCCCCGTTAGCTGAATAAGCCTTTCTTTATACAATACTATAAAAAGGAAATTTTCCCTTGCTATAATTAAAAGCAGCAATCCTTACAAAAAGCACCTTAGGAAAATAAAGGATAGTAATAAAAACGACATAATTGTCGTTTTTACATTGACGAATCAATTCCAGGAGGTTACATTATATTAAAACGACAACATTGTCGTTTTAATATAAGGAGGCTGAAATGATGCTTATTACGATGTTAACAACAGGAACGCGGGGAGACACCCAGCCTTTTATGGCTTTAGGATTAGAGCTAAAAAAGAAAGGATACCGTGTACGAATTGCGGCTTCAGAAGCTTATCAAAACTTCATAAAATCGTATGGATTCGAATATGCCATGCTTCGAGGAGATGTTTCTAAAATTATAGAGAGCGGAGCAGCAGACGACGCGATTAATGCAGACAATCCTCTCAAATTTTTTTCAAGCTTAAAAAATGAAAAGATGATGGGTATGATGATGAATATACAAGAAGATTTGCACAAAGCATGCAAAGGAGCCGATGCAATTGTATATCATCCAGGTGCGGCAATTGGTTACTTTGCTGCTAAAGAGATGAATATACCAAGCATTCTAGCCAGCCCTTTTCCAATGACACCAACAAAAGACTATCCAGCTTTAATTTTTTATGATCGACCACGATTTGGAAAAATATATAATAAGCTGACGCATCGTATTTTTGAATGGGGATTTTGGAAAGTAGTAAATGGTCCTTTAAAAAAATATTGGGTTCAGCAGCACGGAACAGGACCTAACGATTTTTCATGTCCATATCCAAAGCAGCGTACAGCAGCTAACCCAACCATTATTTCGTCAAGTCCCACTGTATTTTCCGTATCTAAAGATTGGCCTGAACACGTTCATTCCTACGGAAATTGGTTTATGGACAGTGACCATAGCTATCAGCCGGAAGAGAAGCTGGAAAGGTTTTTAAAGGCTGGAGAACCGCCAGTTTATATTGGATTTGGAAGTGTTGGTGATAAAAAAAACGCAGGCGAAACGACTGCTTTAGTGATTAAAGCCTTAAAACTTGCCGGGAAACGAGGTATCATCAATACAGGAGGAAGCGGAATGAATCGCACGGAAGAGATAGCAGAAGACATTTTATTTGTAAAAGATATTCCTCATGAGTGGCTGTTTCCTAAAATGTCTGCCGTTGTTCATCATGGAGGAGCAGGAACAACAGCCGAAGGCCTCCGAGCTGGTGTTCCAAGTATTATTGTTCCTTATGGAAATGACCAATTCGCTTGGGGAAGAAAAATTCACGAGCTAGGAGCTGGAGCAAAAGCCATTCCGAGAAAAGAATTGACGGTTGAAAAATTATCCGCAGCCATTTCCTGTACGCAAGTTAATGAAATTCGATCCAGAGCACAAGAAATCGGAAAACAAATCCGAGCTGAAAAAGGAGCTGAAAAAGCAGCTCAGGTTATTATTGATGCACTCGAGACATTCGAAAATAAATAAAAAAGTAAGCGAGCGTGAAAAAATGCCAAAAGTAAGGGAAGGATACGCTGAAAAAAAGAAGCAAGAGATTTTAGAAGCAGCCAAAAGAGTATGCAAGAGCAAACCGGTGCATGATGTAGCCATGCGAGATATCGTTTTGGAAGCTGGAATGAGTCAGGGAGGCGTGTACAAATATTTTTCAAACCTTGATGAAGTATTTGTTGGACTTCTTAATCAAGAAAGCGTCAGCTATAAAGTAAAAGATAAAATTGAAGCCCTACTTCAGACAAAAAAAGATTCCTTTGAAATGCTGCATGATTTTATTATGTATATTGGAGAGCATATCCAAGAATCGATGACAGCAGGAGGAGAAATTTACTTTGAACTAGTAGCGTTGTATTCAAAAGATCCTCAGCGTTTTATGAAAATTGAAGATCAGCTAGTTGAAGTCTCTAACCTTAAATATATTCAAAAAAAGCTTCACGACTTTATTACGCAACAAATAGAAGTAAAGAATTTCTCTCCGGCTGTACCAACAGATGATCTGCTAGCTTTTATGGCTACAGCGATCAACGGAATTACACAAAATCCAGCGCCGGTTTACAACGTCGATGAAAAGAAACAAGTTGCTGAGGCGGCAAACGTAGAACGGCATGTCAATACGCTTTCAATAGCGGTTCGAAAGCTATTAGGAGAATAAGTACAGCTGTAATATTAAAATGTATCTTATACTATTGCTARCAGCGTTAAGTATATTTTTTTAAAAGGTTTTTTCACTTCTCCGTCTCCTTTGAATAGTTTTGCAAAAATTAAGCATAATACGACTGCAAACTATATTTAAGGAGATGGAAAAAATGAAAAAAGGGCTTATCATTGCTTCTTCAGTTCTTTTTCTTTCCGGCTTAGCTGCATGTGGAGGAAATAAAGACAATAACGCAATGGACAATACTCAAAATGACTTACGCAACACTTCTACAAACGATGGAGTTAATAACAATATCCCAATGGATAACACTGATCAGCCGACAAAGTCAGTTGAAGCTGCACAAAATGTAGAAGATATGAAGGAAGTTGACGATGCATATGTGCTTCGCGATAATAATAACGCGTATGTAACGGTAGACCTAGCTGGAAATGACGCAGCGGACAACAATGATAACGGCAAGGTGAACACCGTAACGTATAACGGCGATACTTATCATGAAGTTTCAACTGATTTTGAGCAAAAAATTGCAGACCGCGTAAGAGAAGCAGATAGTAAAATCGACAAAGTATACGTGGCGTTTGTAAACACGGGCTTAGATAATATGAACAACAACAATAACGTACCTGGCGTAGATAAAAATGACAAGATGTATCGAGATGATGAAAAAGACAACAACCGTGATCCAGAAGATATTGTAGAAGATCCAAAAGATATGATGGATCGTAACAACAAAGATCAATAACATCAAAAAGGCCTCTGAATCATCAGAGGCCTTTGGTTCATTAACTAAGTTCAAGTAAAGAAATAAAAATCGGAAGAACACAGCAAGAAACGGCTGAAATAAAATCAAGCTCGTTCTGTTTTTTTGCAGAAAGCGTGAACTCCATCAAAATAATTGTCAGGATACTCATGAAAAGCGTTGCATAAAAAAGAAAATCGCGCTGACTTTCCACTAAAAACAACACCGCATTTAAAATCAAAATAACGGCATAAAGAAACTTAAGCAGCAAGTGAAGCTGCATGCTGAATTTATTCTCTTGTTTGTAGCGCAAGATATAAACAAAAAAGAAAATAAATAAAGTTAATTGCCATGAGGCAGGGAGTAGCTGCTGCCATAGATTGTCCAAGAAACTCATTCCTCCTATAAAACGATGATGCATATATGTAACACACACGTTTTTATTTTAAAAGTGAAGAGTATCTTTAGGCAAGAGCAATTTTTCATTTTTTATAGACTTTTAATATAAAAAAAGAAAGGTCATCACGACCATTCTTTTTACTTCACTTCAATTAAAACCTTCGTACCGTCAGGAAACTCGTCTACTTGATGGGAGATCCAAGACCCGGCGCCTCGGTTGTCTGAAGGCTTTACATATTCAATATCAGCACCGCTTCCGCCTTCTTCACAAAAGGCCATCGGAAACTCATCTCGGTCATAGCCGCTTTTAGTCGGAATGCCTTTTAAAGACTCACGGCGGTTTTCCTCAGCCCCGTCTCGGTCAATTGTACAAACAGCCGATTTTCCTTTATCGATTGCATGTTGAATGTGCGCTGCAGTTTCAGGGTAACGATCAGCAGGGAAGGTAATTACTTCATCGTAGGAGGTATTCGTTGAAGAGTTCTGCTCTAACGGATTTCCTTCAATCATAACAATAACGGCTAATACTAAAATTAAAATACCAGAAACAATTTTTTTCAATCTGTAAAACTCCTTTATAAAACGTTTATCACTTTTATTTTAAAGTAATAAGAAAAAAATGTAAAAACATATAATGGAACTAGTCAAAATTCATAAGAAAAATATAAGCTCACGTACAGTCGCTGAACGTGAGCTTATATCTAATGATGAGAGTGATGATGATGCGTTTCGTTTTCAGCTGGCTGCAGTGAACGTAATTCTTCTTTCGATAATTCGCCTACTGCGACTTGCTGAGTAGGAAGGATGTGTTCACCGCGCGCGTTAATATCCGTTTTAATAT
>NZ_JBFULJ010000274.1:0-4624 GCF_056400385.1 Priestia sp. P5_B4 | reverse complement strand
AGCCATAGCTGTATATCTTTTGTACGTGAAATAATTTTATTTGCTGAAAGATCCGGGGGCAATGTTAAAATTAAACGTATTACGCTTGAACCAATAATTGACTCTTTCACGTTAATATGAATGTTATTATGGTTAAAGTTATATTTTAATTTTCTAATATACGTATTTTTTAGCTCTTCACTATTATTATCTTCCACTTCATATTTTAGCTCTAGACCGTTAAGAGCTTTAATTTCAGGGTAGCTATAGTCACCATGATTATCGGGTTCTATTGTTGCTATCTGAGTGTTAATAACTTCATTTTTGAGGTCTTGGTCTTGTTCCTGACTGACCATTTTAGTAGTATGCTCATCTAAGTTATCTATTGTTCTCAGAACCTCTTCATTATCTGCTTTATTAACCTCAATATTTTGCACTTCTATGTTCCCTGTTTTTACTAAACCTACTATTCCTTCAATATCTTTGTTTTCAAAAGTTTTTTGTAATGTCTCATTCAAAGATTCCAGTTTCGCAAGCTCTTCATATTCTGGCATATTTGATTCGTCTGCTTGCAACGTGTTTAAAATATAGGCACGAGTATATATATAATTTTTTATGTTAGAATCTAATGAATCTACATATACACCCTTTTCTAATTGTTCAAAATTATATTCCGTTAAATTAGACGTATAACAATACACATCTACGCTTCCACTAATAGAGACATTTATTTTATCTAAAGAAATGTGTTGTAAGTCTTTTAAAAGTTTCGCATGTTCTGGACCATAAGAATTCTTTTCGATAAAGTACTGAACCAGCTCACTCCTCCAATGATTTGTATCTAGCTGTTCGTTACCAAATCTAAACAGGTTATTATATAAGCTTATACCAGGCTTAACCTGCTTAAGAGCATCAAAACGCTCCTTATCAAAGATATTATGATTAATAAATTTAAGCTCTAGCAACTCAAATGTGATTTTTAAACCTTCGTTTTCTCTTTCAATAGTAGTTAAGACTAAATCTGGTCTTCTTTTGTTACTAGAAAACCAAGGTAAGTCATCACAAACTGACCATACCTGTAGCTTACGTTCACTGTGAGTAAGCCTTCTTTCAGTAGATAAATAGGTTGCTAGCATTTCATGAGCATATTTTCCTCGACCAATCACCTTCAAGACAAGAGCTCCCGAAATATCTTTAACTTTATTAACAGCTTCAATGATCGCATCTCGCGATATATTTTCGTTCTTCATTATAGATACGAGCTTACGATGCAACCGGTCATAGTATGCAAAATCATTTGTTTCTTCAGTAAGTTTACGAATATATTTAGATGATGAAACAATAAGCTTGAAACGACTGCTCTTTCCTACTTTAGGTTTATATTGAATAATATTTGCTTCACTAGACGTTTTAGTTAAAAGAGTTTTGTCTAAATACCTATCTAAAATCACTGACCAATTAAAGCGTTGATGCATAAAGTCAATTAATGCACTTTGTTTTTCGCTCGTAATTGATATCATATTTTTTAGAAGTTGTACCTCATTTTTTTCAGGCATTAAATTTGTTTGAACTATATATTGCAACTGATAAAAATATTGTAATGTTTTAGGTAAATGCTCACTAACATAACTTATACGTTTAACAGCTTCATCATTATTGAGTGGCTCTTTATATATAGTTTCAAACCAGCTTGTTGAATTTATAGGAGTGACACGTTCATATCTGTACTTTACTTGTTCTCCTTGACCAAAGTAGTCCGCTAATACTACTAAATCAGCATCTACCATCTGTTTTTCAACTTGATTTGATATTTTGTTAAGGTTTCTGCCTGAAATTACGTTTATTTCAATTTTAGGGAATTTACTATTCAATTCAGACTTTGTATATTCCTCTTTTTGCTGTAGCCATTTATTTAATTGATGATGAATTTTAGCAGCAGATTCGCTGTGAATAGTTAAACGCATTTTCTTCACTTTCGTTTTTGAAAATAAAGCATCGATACATTTCATAACTACTTCACTACTCTGGCAGTGTAGTAAAAGCATATCTAGCCCATCTTTTGCATAGGGGTATACTTCTAAATAGTTTTTAACTACTTTTATTAATTCTTCAGATAGCTCTTGAGATAAGTAGTCAGTATTTTGTGCCTGCTTTGTATTTATAACAAAGGATCCTTCTCCAAAATATTCGTCATTTTCGATTAAATAAGTATCGTCTTCTAATACTGAAAAATACCTTGGTGCTAAATGACTAACTTTACTGTATGCAAATTCTAAGTACTCTTCTAGCTTTTCTACTTCTAAGTTACCTTGAGTAGCATATTCACACCATTTTTGAACAAATTGATTAAGAGTTTCAAAACGCTTAAGATATGCTATTAACCGGATAGGATTTACAATAGTTAGCTTCCTAGAGTCAGGTATTCTGGATTCTCCCTTTTTTGTATCAAAATAATCTACGGCACCTATAATATTAATATTTTGATAAATATGTTTAGCAACGGACGAAGAAGTGGAAACACGAGAAAGAACTTCTTCTAATTCTTGTTCTAATCTTTGAGGATCTAGTACAAAAAAACCTTCTTTAAATGCTTTGTTTATATGAACTAAATAACGCTCTAAATAAGCTGAAAAATAATCAAAGTGTTGTTGCATGTTTTGATCATTCATCGAGAGATAATTTTTCACACTTGACTTCATGTAGTTATTAACATCTAATATTTCTAGGTCACTCTCTGCATAATTTTTGATGTAAGGTAAAATATCTTTTTCAGCATATTGCTTAAGAGTGCACAACTCGAGATTATTAAATGAGGTAATTTTAAATTTACGATTTCCTATAACTTCATTATCAATGTAGTGTTTTAATTCAAATGTAATATCTGTATCCTTAGAAGTTTCGTCTACTGTAGGTAACTTTAGTTTATCAAAGGTAATTTTGGGTACTAATTTTTCTAGCCCTTCTAAATAAAGCTTCAAAGTTGTTAAAACATTTTCACTAGTTTTAGATGTAATAACTTGTAAATTGAATCTTGAGTTTATAATGTTACTATTCTCTCTCTCATCTTCAATTAGAGAAAATGTCTCTTTTAAAAGAGCTAGTGTTATATCACTGTATATAGATGGATTCATTAGTTTTTCTACAGAGCGATTTAACTTCTTCACAAGCCCGTTCTTAGAAGTTAATTCTTCCTCAAACTCTTCGACAAATTCTTTAATCGCTTCAGGACTGTCATTAGATATTACTTCATCTAGTCCGTTTTCAAAGCTTTTTAATTCTTCTTGCTCGAAACGGTCTTTATTCTCTTCTAATACTTCACAAATTTGCTCTTTTATAGTCGGAGGCCCTACTTTAAAGTCTGTGACTTTTTGGACAAAGTCAAAATCATTAAATAAAAAAGCATCTGATGTTTGGTTTAAAAACTCAATTACTTCTTTAGTTAACTCGTCTATATTTTTACTTTCCCAAATCTCGTCGGGCCAATTATTTTTTTCTTCTTGTTCTAAAAATAAGTACAGATTATTTTGTATTTTCTCATGTTGTGACTCTTTAATTTGCAAGTTAGCTAGTAGATAGTTCTTTTGTAAACGACTTTTACCTGCTCCACCTACTTTTAGCTTCATATCAACAAACAAATTAAGGTGAGGTAAATTCTTTTGAATACTATCTATAACTGAGGAACTATTGTCGTTTAATACATGAACCAAAAACTTCACAACATTTCTAAGTTGCGGCTCACAAATACTTTGATAAGTTTTAATAAAAGCTTCAATATGCTTTATCTCATCCGCGGCAATCTGTCCAGATTCTGCTAAAATATTATAAATAGACATTAACCCTCTTGAAGTTAATAAATAGGATTCATCAACAGTGAATAGATTTTCTAAACTTTGTGCTTCAGGTGTCATTTCGTTAATAACTAAGATTAGAGCCTGATTAGATTTAGTATTATTTCTAAGCCATGTACTTGTTTCAAAGTCTTTATATGCAAAATTACTAAAACCTTCTACTGGGGTTATTGTTCGAATAACAGGTTCGTAATAATTCCTCAGTGAACCTATATTCAAGTTTAATTCACTTAATAAAAGCTGAATATTATTTGAAGTTAATCCGGTTATTTTAACAAATAATTTTTCTGTATATTCATCTTTTTGCTTCTTGAAATGATCTACTAACAGCCTATTAATCCATTGTGCCAACAATTTGTCTTCGGTTATATTGCTCATATTGTCATCACACCTTCTGCCATCTCATACGGATTTCTAATCATTGCTGTAGCATCCGAATATTCTACTAGCAATCCATTTTTTCTTAATTTCTCCCTAAGAGCCAACTCATTTTTTTGATAATGACGAATGTTGACTTTTGACCTATCATACAATGCGCTTTCTCGTGCCTGCATTTCCCCTACTATGAACCCATATTTTTTATATAGAATATTTAAAAACTCACTAAATTCTATCGATTCTTTTGGTTTCACGTTTATAAAAACTAGTGTTTGTAAGAACGTATCTGTCATCAAATATCTGTAACTAGAGCCCGCTTTAAAGTTACCTACTCCGCCATCTCTAGCTAAAGTTCTATTAATAGAAATTTGGTGCCTTTTTAATGTGTCAGAAATGACTTCCTTTACTACATTATGAAG
>NZ_JBFULJ010000273.1:0-4633 GCF_056400385.1 Priestia sp. P5_B4 | reverse complement strand
ATGAGCATACTGACACTGCAGAAAGAGTTTTTATTACGAAAAGCTTATTCTTTTCCATAATAAAGCTGAGCAATTTGCCCGTACTGTTTTATATCGGTAAGCTTCAAATTCATTTCGGGAATTCCTCGTTTAAACAGCGGAATACCAGCCCCAAGCAAAACGGGAATGACCGATATAATAAATTCATCCACCCTCTTTGCTTTTAAGAAATCAGTGAGAATATCAGCGCCTCCCACCAGCCATATTTTTTTCGTATCTTGATTGAGGTTGTTGAGAAATGACGCCACGCTTTCGTTTATAAACTCGACATATTGATCTTTTCCTTGAGCTGAGCGGCTAAACACGTAGCATTTTTTACCGAGATATGGAAACTCAGGTGTGAGCTTCAGCACGTGGTCGTACGTAGCTTTTCCCATAACAACCGCATCACACGTTTGATAAAACGCTTCGTAGCCGTTGTCTCCCTCTCCTTCTACGCTTTCCAGCCAGTCAATCTCTCCGTTTTCTCTTGCAATATATCCGTCTAAGCTTGCCGCAATATATACGACGATTTTTTTCTTCATTCCCTTTTCTCCTTTCAACTTTACTGTTTCTGTATGATATCATCTTAATACGACACTTTTTGTCATATTAAAAGAAAAAGGTGAAAATAAATGGCTAAGTCTAGACGGCTTGTTGATATGCTCATGTTTATTAATACAAAAAGAACGTTTACGGCAAAAGAACTAGCGGAGGAATTTGGTCTTTCCGTGCGGACCGTCCAGCGCTATTTACTGGACTTAAGTGAATTAGGGCTGCCTCTTTACAGTGAAAAAGGGCGGAGCGGCGGTTACAGAGTGCTAAAAAATCGTATTCTCCCTCCCATTTTGTTTACGGAAGAAGAAGCTATTTCTATCTTTTTTGCTTATCAAGCTCTGCAGTATTATCATGACCTTCCGTTTGATGCAGAAATTCATGCGGCTCTTCAAAAGTTTTATGTGTACCTGTCTGAGGAAACAAAGAAAAAAGTAGATAAAATGAGTGCTCATATTGCGTTTTGGAATCCTAAAAGAAACCTAGATACTCCTTATTTAAAAGAGCTTTTAGAAGCAAGCCTTGCAGGAAAGTATATTGAATTTCTTTATGATTCAAAGGCGGGTCAAACAAGAAAACAAGTCAAACCCCTTGGAATTTATGCTCATAACGGTTTATGGTACTGTCCTGCTTATTCTTACAATAAGCAAAAAGTATTATTGTTTCGAGCCGATCGTATTCACTCGTTAAAAGTTTTAGAAAAAGACGAAAATATGTCTCTTACGTTAAAGGAATGGCTTGAAACAGAACCGGTAAACTCACAGCCGATTTCGTTAAAAGTAACCTTGACACACGAAGGTGTTCGTCAGTGTAAAGGTGTTCCGTGGCTTGAAAATCATGTGAAGGTGGCGCGTGATGGGAATGGCTATATCGATATAATAACTGATGGAAATGAAATAAATTACATGGCTTCTTTTTTCTATACCTTAGGGGCTCATGCTTTTATTGAAGAACCTCAGAAGCTAATTGAAAAAATCTGCTGTCACGCAGAAGAAACGTTAAGACGCTATAAAAATGAAGTGGGGACAAAAGACGAATAAACGGGAGAAATGAACTCGTATAAATCGCTTTAGGCACCGGGGTTGATTTTCTTGCAAAACTTCGCCTTGCACTCCGATCAACCGCTACAAGTCACTAAATAGATGAAATCTACGTTCACTCTACCAATAAAAAGATCCGAACGATTCATCGTTCGGATCTTCCTTCAACCAACTAAACTACTTTTATCCTAGCCTCTTTTTAATTTACCCAGCCCACACGTCTTTTGCGTATCGGCCTTTTTCTTCTAGCTGCTGCAGCCATAAGCGAGCGTCTGCTTCACTCACTTGGTGAACGTCAGCATAGCTTTTCATAAGCGTTGCTTCAACGTCAGGTGCCATTTGGCCTCCGTCTCCGCAAATATAGAAGTGCGCTCCTTGATCAAGAAGTTCAATCAATTTCTTGCCGTCTTGTTCCATCACGTGCTGAACGTATGTTTTCGGCTGATTTGGCACGCGAGAAAAAGCGGTATGAAGCGTAATGATGCCTTCATTTTGGGCGTTTTCAAGCTCTTCTTGGTACAGATAGTCTTCATGAGGTGAACGGCAGCCGAAGTATAAATGCGCTTCTCCAAGCGACTGTCCTTGTTCTTTTAGCTGTTTGCGAGCCTGCACGAAACCTCTAAACGGCGCGACGCCTGTTCCCGGTCCGACCATGATAAGCGGCGTTTCAGGGTCTTTTGGCAGCGTAAATCCTGACTGCGGTGTGGAAATAAAGCACGTAATCGTATCTCCTTCTTGCAGCTCAGCAAGATAGTTCGACGCAATTCCTTTATATTCTCCATATCCGCTCCACGCTTCTCCTGAGACAACGCTGACCGTGATGCTTGCTTGTTTTTCATCGACACGAGGTGATGAAGAAATTGAGTAATAGCGCGGGCGTATGCTTGGCAGAAGGGCGATAAATTCGCTGAACTCCATTTCACACGCCGGGTATTTTTCAAGCAGTTCAAGCATTGTTAAACGTTTTGCCAGCACTTGTTCTTTGTAGGCTTGCTTTTCAAGCAAGGCTTCAAGCTCTACTTTATGCGGCGGGCAGACCGTTTTAGCAGCCATTGCGCGAAGCTGCGTGCGCGTAACAGGATCTTGAAGCTCCACGTATTGCAGAAGCTCTTCTACTGATACTGTTTTAGCGAGTGGCAAATGAGCTAATTTTTCTTCTTCTGCTTCCAGACGGATTTGCTGTGATGCATCTAGGCCRAACCTTGCTGTTACACGGTTTACTATTCCTTCATAGTTGCGAGGAATAACGCCTAAATGATCTCCTTCTTGATAAGAAGCTTCTTTTGGAAGTTCAATTTCAAGATGACGCGTGCTTCGTGCACTGCCTGGCTGTTGAAGTTCTTTGCTTGCTACGACGTTCGCTGAAAACGCACCGTGCATTTTCGCAAGCGGCATATCCGCGGCGCTGTCGACGAATTGAAGTGAAAGTGTAGATTTATTATCTTCACTGTTTTCAATGTCGAGGTTAAAGTAGGCTGCTACATCACTCCACATATGTTCACGCCATTCTTCATATGTGCCTTCAAAGTCGTCACTTGCATCTGCTTCACCGCGGTCAGCGATGTTTTCTGCCCCTTTAGCGGCAAGCGTTTCATCGATAAAAGCAGGCACTTTTTGATACGTTGTCGCCCAGTTTTTATCACCGCATCCAAATACGGAATAGCGAACGCCTTTTACTTCATCAGCAGACGCTTGGTCTAACCAGTCGACAAATTGCTTTGCGTTATCAGGCGGATGTCCGTTATAAGACGCCGTTACAATTAATACAGCTCCTTCGCGGGGAAGATTTCCGGCGTGCGAATCAAGGGTAGCGACCTGTGGTGCGAATCCTTTGCTCATTGCAATATCTGCTAAATCACGCGCCGTTCCTTCAGCTGTTCCCATATTTGAACCGTATAGCACAAGCAGCGGCGTATTATGAGCGTTTTCTGCCTTTTTGCGTACTTTTTTAGCAGACTGTTCAGTGCTAGGTGAAGGAATACCGCCAAGCGGAATTTTTTTCGATTTTGCTTTTACCACAAAGCCTTCAGGTTTTAACGTTAAAGTTTCTTTAATATCCAGCTCGTAGTTTGTATGATCTTCAAAGTCAAAGTGTTTTAGCATCATACCAAGTACCAGCGTTGCTTCATGAAGAGCGAACTGCTGACCGATACACGCACGCTGCCCGTTTCCAAACGGTTTAAACGCATGCTGCGGAATCGCACTTGGATTTTCAAAACGCTCTGGACGGAACTCTTCCACATCGTCTCCCCAAATTGTTTTATCACGGTGAAGCTGAGGAATGAGAACCATTAGTTCGTCGCCTTTTTCTAAAGGATATTCTCCTCCAAGCACCGTATCTTCTTTTGCATATAGGGAAAACGCAGGAGCCGTTGGCCATAAGCGCAGCGCTTCGTTTAAGACCATGCCCACATATTTAAGCTGTTTGACTTGTTTGTAGCTTGGAACAGGATCTACTAGAACTCGTGCTGCTTCTTCTGCTGCTTTTTGTAATACATGTGGATTTTTCACTAAGAAATACAGCGCAAATGATAAAAGACCGCTTGTTGTTTCGTGTCCCGCAATTAAGAATGTAATAATTTGATAGCGAATGTTCTCGTCATCAAGCGGCTCACCTGTTTCTGGATCTTTTCCGTTTAGCATATGTGTTAACAAATCATCGCTTTGTTCACCGCTTGCTTTGCGATCTGCAATAATTTTATCTACTAGGTTGTTCATTACCTTGATATCTTCTTGAAACTGGTGCTTGTTTTCATCATAAGCTGGGTCATCTGGATTTGCTCGCTGCAGCTTGTTCATCGAGTCATCCAGTGCACGGACCATACTCGTAATAAACGGATGCGGCTGATCTCGGTAAAAGCTGTTAAAGCGGTAGTTAAAGCCGCAAAGACCGATTGTATCAAGCGTTAAACGCGTCATATCTTCCGGTACTTCAATATGCTCATCTGCATTTAGACGCTCCCACTTTTGAATAAGCTGCACGGCGATATCGACCATCATCGCATGATAGCCTTTCATTG
>NZ_JBFULJ010000272.1:0-4652 GCF_056400385.1 Priestia sp. P5_B4 | reverse complement strand
GCTATAACCAGAACTCCTGTCCCAATAGTTGCTCCTACTCCCATCAAAATCACATCAAATAACCCTAGTGTCTTAGTTGATTCTTTTGCCGCATTTTCCTCTAACAGCTTGTTAACATCTTTTTTTGCAAACAGATTACTCATGATGACTAACCTCTCTTCATCTCATTACGAATGACTACTTTTTAGTGGTAGATCTTTCTATATATGTAACAGTGAATTATTTTACTACATTTAATTTTCTGTGTAAAATAATTTAGTTTTTGAACTTTTTAATGATTAAAATAAATTTGCTAGTGATGTTTTTTATAACATCATTATGATGTACCCGAACAGACTAAAAATATGTGTTAACAACTTTCTCAAAATTGGCTTCATTCACGATTGCTTTTGTACTATACTAAAGAAAAACTTCTTAGGAGCTACTTAAAAGATGAACTTATTTTATTTTCTAAAGGGGTTAGTGATCGGCTTTTCCGTTGCTGCACCCGTCGGTCCCATTGGTATTTTATGTATTAATCGCACGTTATCTAAAGGGCGATTACACGGATTTGTATCTGGTCTGGGAGCAGCTACAGCAGATGCTCTTTATGGATGCATCGCTGCGTTTGGCCTAACGTTCATTACAACCTTTTTACTAACCCAAAAGATTTGGCTTCAGCTGATTGGGGGATTATTTTTATGTTATTTAGGTGTACAAACTTTTCGTTCTCGACCTGCAGAGCACGCTGCCGCTGCTAAAGGAGGGGGTTTGCTTCGTTCTTATACATCCGTTCTTTTTTTAACGGTTACGAATCCAATGACGATCTTATTTTTTATTGGCGTATTTTCTGGTGTAGGCATTAGTAAATCAGCATTTGATGCTGCTTCTGCTTTGACAATGGTTGCAGGCGTATTTTTAGGATCGGCCTGCTGGTGGCTTTCGCTCAGTTTTGCTATTAGTCTTGCCCGTTCGAAGTTTACGAATAACAGCTTAATCTGGGTAAATCGTATTTCGGGAGCGGTTGTACTGACTTTCGGGATATTTGCGTTATACAAATTGCTATAAAAAGTCATTTGTCTCCTTTTCTGGGGACGAATGACTTTTTTAATAGAAAAGAATAATCTTAAAAAATACCCTAAACGCTGTCTTTTCTGTATAATAGATAAATAGAAAAACAGAAAAAGTATAAAAATGCTTGAAAACTACATATTCAATCATTAGTCTTCAAACATAATAAGGGGAAATAAAGCATGACCATTCTTCTAGTAGATGACAATCAAGTCAATCTATTTGTGATTGAAAAAATTTTAAAAGGCGCTGGCTACGATAACTGTGTGTCTCTTACGTCTGCCCATGCCCTTTTCGACTATCTTAACCTGGACGATGAGAACTCAAAAACGAATTCGGTCGATTTGATTTTACTTGATATTATGATGCCCGAAATTGATGGAATCGAAGCCTGCAGGCGAATTCAACAGGTAGAACGCTTAAAACATATTCCAATTATCTTTGTCACAGCTCTAGAAGACAGCAGCAAATTAGTAGAAGCTCTAGACGCCGGTGGAACAGATTACGTCACAAAGCCGATCAATAAAGTGGAACTGCTGGCTCGTATGCGGGTAGCTTTACGCCTTAAGGCAGAAATTGACTGGCACACGGAACATGAAAAGAAAATTCAAACTGAGTTAGATTTAGCTACGCACGTACAGCAAAACTTACTCAGTCCCCCTCTACGAGAGAAAGATATTCAAATGKAAGTTTCATATTATCCTTCTTTTAAATTAGCGGGTGATATGTACTATTGGCACAAAATTGACGAGCACCGGTACGGAATTATCCTTTTTGATATGATGGGGCACGGCATCTCTGCCTCGCTTGTTTGTATGTTTATTTCGTCTGTGCTCAGAGAAGCTATCAAGTCTCTCGTAGACCCTGAGCAGGTTATTACAGAGTTGAATCGCTACATGGAATTATTGCACAGCGAAAAAGATGAAATCCCTTACTATTTCACTGCTATTTATTTAGTGATTGATACGGAAGCTAAGACAGTAGAATATGTGAATGCCGGGCATCCAGAAGGTTATATGTTAGTGGATGAACATACGCTTGTTCCTCTTCAACGAGGAAGCTGCCCTGTAGGTTTTTTTGAAGAAATGGACGTTCAGAAATCTGTTGTCAGCTTTGAGAACGATGTGCAAATTTTGCTATTTACAGACGGAGCTCTTGAATCAATGGGCCCTTGCGAAAATGAATCTGCCCTTCGTCTTCAAAAGCTTACTGAACAAAAATGGACAAATCCGCAGACATTTATGAATGAAATTTTTTCAGAAGAACAAAAGTTAAATCAGCCTGATGATATGTGCGTGCTTATGATTCAAGCACAAGCACAATAAAAAAAGACCTCATAAATGAGGTCTTTTTTTATTGCTTTTGATAAATGCGCTCGTTCCCTGCAAACTCGATATAAGAAGCTGCTCCTTCAGCAAAGCGAAGCGTTTCTTTATCACCAAGCCCAAGAAATCCTTTTGCACACAGGCTTTCTGAAAATAAATTATACACTTGATTTTGCAGCTGAGCTGTAAAATAAATAAGGACGTTTCGGCAAATGATGACGTGAAATTCATTAAATGACTGATCCGTGACTAAATTATGCTGAGCAAAGATAATATTTTTTAACAGTGACGGATGAAAATATGCATAGTGATGATCCGTCTGATAATATTCTGAGAAGGCGTTTTTTCCACCGGCTTGAATATAATTTTTTGTATATGACTTCATTTTACGTAAAGAAAAGGCACCTTGTTTTGCTTTTTCTAATACATCTTCGTTCATATCGGTTGCGTAAATGACCGTTTTATCCATTAACCCTTCTTCTTCTAAAAGAATCGCCATAGAAAATACCTCTTCGCCCGTTGCACAGCCAGCGTGCCAAATGCGAATTTCCGGATAATCCTTTAATACCGGAATCACTTTTGTGCGAAATGCTTTAAAAAAGCTTGGATCGCGAAACATTTCTGTCACATTTATCGAAAAATCATTTAAAAGCTGATTCATAAATTCTTCTTCGTGAATCRCTTTTTCTAGCAATCGAGACACAGTTGGAATACGTTCAATTTTCATTCGATTATAGACCCGGCGACAGATAGAAGATTTAGCGTACTGTCTGAAATCGAATCCTGTTAATCGATAAATAGCCGTCAGCAGTAAATCAATCTCCAAATCTGTTTTTTTATTCATAACTAAGTCTTCACTTAAATCTAGGTGCTTCATATCCATTTATGTTTCATACCCCGCTTAATTTACTAGCCATACACGCATAACGGAGAACAGCTGATTTAAATCTAAAGGTTTGCTGATATAATCTGATGCTCCAGCTTCCAAGCATTTTTCACGATCATTTTTCATCGCTTTAGCGGTTAATGCAATAATAGGCAAATCAACATGCTTTAGCTCTCCTCTAATTTTCTGCATCGCTTCATATCCGTCCATTTGCGGCATCATAATATCCATTAAAATGAGATCAAATGGTTCACTATTCTTCATCATTTCAAGACACTCTATTCCGTTATGAGCTGTCATAATGGTCATACCTTGTTTAGCTAGCGCAGTTTTTAAGGCAAAGATGTTGCGCTGGTCATCATCTACGATGAGCACTCGCTTATCCTGAAACACATTTTCATCATCTTGCAATGAAGGTTCAACTGGTTGTACAGGATGGTCAATTTCAGTTATTTCTGCTTCAGGTTCAGCTTCTTCTACAGATACTGCTACTTCTTCATATGCAAAATTTACTTTTTCATAGTCAACAAGACCGTTAGAGAGACTAGGAAGATAGAGTGTAAACGTACTTCCTTTTCCTACTTCACTGCTTAGGGAAATCCAGCCGCCCAATAATTTTGCAAACTCACTGCAAATAGATAAGCCAAGTCCCGTTCCTCCGTACTTGCGAACCGTAGCTCCATCCGCCTGCTGAAACGCTTCAAAGATAAGCTGATGCTTTTCTTTTGGTATACCAATTCCCGTATCAGCTACAGCTATTTCTAGCCAGCAATCCGTATCCACTGTACGCATAGCTGTTGTAAGACGATGGTCAGCTACTCGTTGAATGGATACTGTGACAGATCCCGATTCCGTAAATTTGAATGCATTTGATAAAAGATTTTTCACAATTTGCTGGAATCTCTTTTCATCTGTGTGAATGATGTCCGGTACATCTTGTGCTTTATTAATTTTTAATTGTACTTTTTTCTGTTCAGCAACGTGGMCAAAATTACGTTCAATTTGATCTGGAAGCTCACTCATATTCATCTCAGCAAGCAAGACATCTAGTTTTCCAGACTCTACTTTTGATAAATCCAAGATGTCGTTGATTAATGCCAACAAGTCTTTTCCTGAAGAATGAATAATACGAGCATATTCTTCTTCATCTTCAGATAGCGTTTTAGCCGCGTTTTCCTCAAGCATTTCAGACAGAATAAGAATGCTGTTAAGCGGTGTTCGAAGCTCGTGCGACATATTAGCAAGGAATTCGGATTTGTATTGAGAATTCAATTCCAGCTGATGCGCTTTTTCTTCTAAATCTTCTTTTGCAGCCTCTAATTCAAACGATTTTTCTTCTGCATCTTTTGTTCTTTCTTCTAGCTGCTCATTAATCATACGCAGCTCTTCAG
>NZ_JBFULJ010000271.1:0-4677 GCF_056400385.1 Priestia sp. P5_B4 | reverse complement strand
GCTCTTTAGGGGAAATACTGGCTTTGTTATCGCCTTTTTGTTTCCCGTACATTCCAAACTGTGCGTGATTAGCTCCTTTTACTTGGACCAGCTCCGTATTTTTTGAAAGTAAATGCTTGGTTTCTTTAATTTTTTCAGGCGTCGACAAACCATCTTTCTCACCAGTTAAAGACAAAATAGGATAAGTGGAAGTTGAAAAATTATTTTTATTCATCGGATACGATGCTAAAAGAACTAAGCCTTTTATTGAGTTTTGATGATCATACGCATAAGAGGCTGCACTCACTCCTCCAAGGGAATGCCCTCCGATAAACCATGCGGAAATCTTCGGATAGCTTTCCACAATATCCGTCGCTTTATTTTGACTAAAAAAACTCATATTAAACGGAGAATCTACAACAGCAACAAGATATCCTTCATTTGCAATTTGCTGAGCATAATAGCCATATGCTAACGGCTCTACTTTAGCACCTTGATAAATAATATAGCCGGCTTTTATCTCTTTGTTCGTTTGAGGCTTAAATACGTAATAATCGTCTTTCTTCACTACTTTTTTCTCATCTACTAGTGAGTGAAGCTCCTTTGAAGGTTCATAATCAAAACCTGACCATATGACAAAAAAAGCCACGGTCACTGCAACAAGAACCGCAAGACCGACTCCTACTATTTTTAACGTTTTTTTCATGTCACTCCCTCTTTCTGTTTTTTACTATGTACTCTTTTTATATCTTTTAGACATTTTACATGTTCGTTTTAAAGATATACAAGAAAAAAGAGAAGTTCGATATGCCCAAAGCAGGACGCAGCAGAAGCGACATAAACCATTCCATATACTCGAAACAAAGAGAGAAAATTAAAAAGGCTGCTGCATGTAATAACGGGACAGCCTCATTAGCAGACAACTTTCACTAATGAATATCTCGTTTCTTAAACCTCCCTCCTCTAACTTCAGCAATAGCTGCTACAGCAAAAAAAGCAGATGGATCTATCTCATCGATAATCGCTTTTAGCTTTGCTTCTTCAAGCCTGGTAATCACACAAAAAATGACTTTTTTATCATCTCCCGTATACGCCCCTTCCCCATTTAAATACGTGACGCCTCTCCCTAAACGAGCAAGAATTGCTTCGCCAATTTGTTCATATTGTTCGCTGATAATCCAAGCTGACTTAGACTCATCTAACCCTTGAATCACAATATCAATCGTTTTAAAAGCAATGAAGTAAGCCATTAAAGAATACATAGCGCGATCCCAGCCAAATACAAAACCGGCACTTCCCAAAATAAATAAATTAAAAAACATAATCGTCTCACCTACGGAGAAAGGCGTACGCTTATTAAATAAAATAGCTAATATCTCGGTGCCGTCTAGCGAACCTCCGTACCGAATAACAATTCCTACTCCCACACCGAGAACAATTCCGCCAAACACAGTGGCTAAAAGAGGGTCACCTGTTAAGACGGGCAAGTCGTGAAAAATAGAGGTAGCAATGGATAGAATGATAACACCTAAAAGCGTAGATAGCGCAAATGTTTTTCCAATTTGCTTATAGCCAATGAAAAAGAATGGAAGATTTAATACGAAGATATAAAAGCCGATTTGAACATCCGTTAAGTGGGATAAAATAATAGATATACCTACAATTCCACCGTCAATAACCTCATTAGGGACAAGAAAAAATTCTAGCCCGACGGCCATTAAAAGGGCTCCCACTAAAATAAACAGCATGCGCTTTACAATCATTTTAGCTGATAGCGAACGATGAACAACCTTTTTTATTTCATGATTCGTTTGCAGCACATAACTTCCCCTCCTTTTATGATAGAGACATCAGCTACTAACCAAACTCTTATTTTAATATTATCACAAAATTCAAACTATTTACCTGCTCTTTTACAAAAATTTCATCTAATGAAATAAATTATGCATATATTGGATAAAATTGTAGATGATAACAAGTGAATAAATGCCCGAGTACGTTCAAAAGTGAATGCATGCCCACCACTTTTCATACGGGACTAACAGGACAAACTTAGATTAAAAGGAGAGTAAAACGTTATGAACCGTGTAAAGATTATTGCTGCTTCTTTACTCGCAGTTTTATTGCTAGCTTTTTCAGATAATTTCACTTCTGCAGCTGTGCAGGAGGCAATGATACGAGTTGTGCATGCGTCACCTGATGCACCTGAAGTAGATATATATGTGGACAATCAAAGCATCGTAGTCGGCGCATCGTTTAAAGATGTGACAGATTATCTTAAGGTACCTGCGGGTTCTCATAAAGTAGAGGTATATGCCATAGGTACAAAAGGAAAAGAAAAACCTGTCATTTCCACTAATGTAACCGTAGAAGCAAACAAAGCCTATACCCTTGCTGCTATTAACCAAGTTGCACACTTGGAATTAAAAGTAGCTCAAGATGATATGAACGTAGCTAAAGGAAAGAGTAAAATCCGAATTGCTCACTTTTCTCCAGACGCTCCTGCTGTTGATGTAGGTATTAATCACGGCCCTACTTTGTTTAAAGACACTGCTTTTAAACAAATGACAAACTATTCTGAAGTAGATGCCGGAACCTATGATTTGAACATTACAACTAGTCAAGACAATAAAAAAGTACTGGACATCCCAAACCTTAATTTAGAAGCCAACACGGTTTACACAGTGCTCGCTATTAACAAAGCCGACAGTCTTGAAACTCTTTTATTAAAAGATAATACGGCTATGCCTTCCGAAATGCCAAAAACAGGTATGGGCGGTGCTTCACAGGATAATTATAATTCAATTGTGCCGGTTCTTACTTTATTAGGAATTGGAGCGGTCGCTATATTTGTTGTTCGTCGTCACAGAGGATACGAAAGCGAATGAAATGGATAGGAGGGGTTTTCACCTTTTCTTTTATACTATTCATGAGCAGCTGGTTTGCCCAATCAGCAATTGCAAACAGCTCGACGGATTTTGTTGTGAAGATGGCTGAAACAAAATCAGCTCAATACTTGAAATCTTCAGGAAATGYTTCTACGCCTCTTCCATCTCAGCTTATTATTCCGAAACTTCATATCAAGGCTTTTATAAAAGGAATGGGCCTTACTAACCAAGGTGAAATGAGCGTTCCTGATAATGGTCATGATGTAGCTTGGTTTAAGCTCGGAGCAAGACCTGGAGAGGAAGGAAATGCGGTCATTGCAGGACATGTTGATGATCAAAAAGGACCCGCTATCTTCTATCATCTCGACAAGCTCACAAAAGGAGATGAAATTTTTGTAACCGATCAGCAAGGGGATCAGCTGACCTTTGTTGTTACCAATAAAGCTTCTTATCCCCGAGATTCTGCTCCTATCAGAGAGATTTTCGGTCCAACTTTTCAACACCAGCTTAATTTAATCACCTGTACGGGAACGTTTGATCATAAACAGAAAACTCATGAGCGGAGGCTCGTTATTTATACAAGCCTTCGCCCGGAAAAAACAGCCGATGTTTCTCACTAAACATCGGCGTTTATTACTTTTAATTACATACTGGTTCGTTTTATTTAAATATTTACACAGCCTTAATATGAACACAACATCTCACTAGTAAACTAATGCACGACCCCTCAATAAAAAGGAGTTTTGATATGAGACGAAAATGGTGGTTTGTAAGCTCACTCACTCTTTGTTTATGCGGCATTTTTATGTTTATACATACGCAGGCAGCTTCTACTCAAGCAGAAAAAGTAGCCATTATTGCTCATCGAGGCGCATCAGGGTATGAGCCAGAGCATACGATGCAATCTTATCTCGCGGCCGTCCAGCAAAAAGCGGATTACATTGAACTTGATCTTCACATGTCTAAAGATCAGCATCTTGTAGCAATTCATGACTACAAAGTTGACCGAACGACAAATGGAACAGGATATGTAAAACAGTATACAGTGAAGCAGCTTCAGCGTTTGAACGCAGGAAAAGGTAATAAAAAAGCCGTCATTCCAACTTTAGAAGAAATATTCCTTACGTTTGGCAATCGAACAAACTATTATATTGAAACAAAATCTCCTCATGAATATCCAGGTATGGAAAAGGAATTGCTGACGCTGATGGCTAAGTACAACATTCATACCAATCACGTCATTGTACAATCATTTAGTCCTGAAAGCTTAAAAACCGTCCATCGATACCGACCTACTATGAAACTAATTCAACTGATTCGTTCTAAGCAAACCAATATGTTAACAGATCAGCAGTTCAGACAAATCAAAACGTACGCGAACGGCATCGGTCCGAACGCAAACACGCTGACAAAACCATATGTACAAAAAGCTCGCTCATATGATTTAGACGTTCATCCTTATACCGTAAATGATGAAAAGCAAATGAGAATGCTTATCGAGTGGGGCGTAACCGGCATGTTTACTAATTACCCGGATCGCCTTTATAACGTGCTTCATAATAAATAAACACTTGCCGCGGCAAGTGTTTATTCTTTATACATCTCTTCTATTCGCTCTCCACAAGTACAGGCTAATTAATGCTATGGCATAAAGCAAAGCCCAGCCAAACACYAAAAATTTATTTAATCCTTCGTTAATAAATTGAATGATTGCAGATACGGGCGGCAAAACATACAGCAGCAGTCCCCCTCCTTGATACGGAAATGAAACGCCTGCCGCTGCAAGCGTAACGATTAAAATAAATAGAGG
>NZ_JBFULJ010000270.1:0-4679 GCF_056400385.1 Priestia sp. P5_B4 | reverse complement strand
GAAGGAAAGCTTTCTAAAGCAAATGTAAAAGGAGAAGCAGAATCTCTGTTACACAGAGACGATCGAATCTTAGATGCAGTTAAAGGAATAGGTGGCATTTATTATATTGGTGTAAACAACCAGCTTTTTTTTCTTCATAACGAACAGACGGATCCTGAAAAAATMCGAGATAATGTGATTTCGATTATCCCGTCTCCAAACGGAAAACAATTAGCGCTCGTTCAGCAAAAAGATGCCCAAACGAGAACGCTGTCTATCACAGATTTAAAAGGAGCAGAGGCCTTTCAGCTTGCTCTGTCCACTCAAATTTTCGGCGTAAGCTGGTCTCCCGACGGTTCGAAATTAGCTTATAACTTTATTTCTGAAAAAGAGGGAGATAAAGGGATATTCATAGCAGATGGATTAACAGGAGATGTTACACACTTAAACGTAAATTTAGACTATGCCGCTGATCAGCTTGCTTGGAGTCAATCAGGAAATAAACTAGTTGCATCGAGCTTTACGCAAAATCAAGTTCATACGTATATTATCTTTTTGAAATAGACTGCTTAGGCAGTCTATTTCTATTTTTTCACACCTTGAATTTTTTTAAGAGTGTTTACAAGTTTGAAACAACTGAATAACAGACAGAAACATTTATATTTTATCCTTTCTGTATAGGCTTTTGTAGCGCATCAAAAGCCGTTTGAAAGGAGTAAGACATCATGAAATACTTTTTATTTATTTGTTCTTTAGCTTTTACGCTGATGATAGCAGGGTGCGGAACAAGCAATTCTTCATCAAAGCCTGCCAGAGAATTCACAAAAAATGGACAGGCTCAAAAACTAGAAAGCTCATCAGCTTCTCCAACTTTAACGAAACCTAATGTAGACGAAACAGTGGTAATAGCCAATCCAGGATCGGTTACGGCTTTAGTTAATAAAAAGCATCAGCTTCCTGAATCCTACCAGCCTTCCGATTTAGTCTATGCCGACGTTCCGTTTATCTTCAACGAAAAAATAGAAAAACGAATGCTTAGAAAGCCTGCAGCACAAACGCTTGAAGAACTTTTTCGAGATGCTGAAAAAGAGGGAATCAGCTTACTTGGTGTATCCGGTTATCGATCTCACGAGCGTCAAAAAGAGCTTTTTGCATTTTACGTAAAGCGAGACGGAGAAGAACAAGCACGCACCTATAGCGCCTACCCTGGAACAAGTGAACACGAAACGGGACTAGCAATCGATGTCACGGGAGGAAGTGGAATGTGTGCTGCCGCAGACTGCTTCGGTGCTACATCAGAGGCTCATTGGCTTTCAAAAAATGCGTATCACTACGGATTCATTATTCGATACCCTGAAGGTGAAGAACAGGTTACCGGCTATAAATACGAACCATGGCACCTTAGGTATGTAGGGAAAAAAGCAGCCGCATCCATTTTTAATCAATATGCAACGTTAGAAACCTATGCAAGTAAGAAAAAAGCTTAATCAAAAGTTCTATAACTGGAGAAAGAAGGAAAGAAAAATAAAAAATCAGGTTTATCACTCTCACATATGATACAAACTGATACTATAACATGCTTGCTATAGAGGAAGGGTATCGATGTATAAAGATATTGCGATTGAACTGATATGTGGATTTTTAGCGCTATTTATTATGCTGAAGCTTTTAGGTAAGACGCAGTTTGCTCAAATCACTCCGTTTGACTTTATTACCACGCTTGTCCTGGGAAATATTGTGGGGGACGCAGCTCTTGAAAAAGGAGTAGAGCTAACTGAAATTCTTTACAGCGTTTTGATTTGGGGGCTTCTGATCTACGCAGTGACAAAGCTATCTCAAACCTTTACAGGATTTAGAGGGATTCTTGAAGGAAAGCCTTCAATGATTATTTATAAAGGGAAAATCCTTTATAAAGAGCTTAAGAAAAACAACTTGGACTTGAATCAGCTTCAGCATCTAATGAGACAGCAAGGGTATTTTTCACTGTATGAAGCAGAATACGTCATTTTAGAAACAAATGGAGAGGTGAGCGTCGCTCCTAAACATGAATTCGGCCCTCCGACGAAAAATGATTTAAACATCCCTTATTCTCAAACCAATTTACCGATTGCTTTAATCATGGATGGAAAAGTAGTGCCTGGTAATTTGAAAGAAGCAAACGTAGACGAAAAATGGTTAAAAAAACAGCTTGCAATCAAGAAAATTAAAAAATACAGCGAAGTTTTTTATGCTGAATGGCAGCAAGAGCGAGGACTAGAGATAACAAAATTCTAAAAACCCTTTCCTTAAAAGGAAAGGGTTTTTAGCTTTCTTTTAATAGCTTAGCAAAATCTTCAATCGTTGTAGAATACGTGACGTACAGACGGGGAATAAGATAGTTTTCATCCTTTTGTCCGCTCTCAGTGAAAAATTTTGGAATTGTTGAAAGACCAAATGTATAATTCTTTTTTGTTTCTTCCACTACGCGGCTATTGACCTTTCCGTAAGGGTAAGCAAGAGCAATAACGGGCTGGCTCGTAATGGCTTCAATTTTTCGTTTTGAATTACCTAGCTCATAGGATAAATTTTTCGTCTTAGTTAAATCCGGATGAGTAGCAGTATGAGACTGAATAGAAAAAAATCCTGAATCAACAAATTTTTTTAAATCCGCTGGCGACAAACGGTTGGGACGGCCGATAAAATCTGAAATCACAAAAATTGTAGCCGCTGGATGAAATTGAGTGCTGGCTGCTCTTTGAAAAATGGGCAAGATAGTAAGATTATTTTTATATCCATCGTCAAATGTAATAAATATAGGTTTTTTCACATGCGTTAGTTCCTGCCATTTTTCAAATGTTAGCGGCGTATATCCTTGCTTTTTAAGATAAAGAAGTTGTTTCTCAAAATTTTCAGGCGTCACATACAGTTCTTTTTCCCCGTGGCCTGTGTAGGTATCAATAGAATGGTAAATCAATACAGGCACTTTCACTTGGCTAAAAGCGGGGGAAGGGAAAATAACAGTTAGCACTAAGATAACAAAAACCGAAATTTTTCTCATAACAATCCTTTCTGTTGCACAGTGGTGACGAGACTGTTTTAGTATGTCAAAAGAAAAGGAATGTATAAGCCAAGCTTTCTTTTTTACAAATATAAGCCTTCTTTTTTAAATATTTTATGCAGAACCAAGTGCTCAGCAGAGTTCACAACTGCAAACTGTTTTTTGGAAAGAGAATGGGGAGAAAAACGCATTAACTTAGTAAAGTCTGACGGCAGCGTAGTAGATGAAACATCAGTAGAGAGTATAGGGGCAGACAAAGGTGTTTTCGAGCCGATGTGAAACCCCCAATCTCCAAAAGAAGGAATAATGGTGTGGTAGCTCAACGTATAAAACTGAGAAGCTTTCATCGTCTTATTAATGCTCCAAAAAACGATAGGTGTGTCTCTAGGAGAATTTGACTGACATACGACCAAGCCGCTGCGCGATAGTGAACGGTGGAGAAGTGCGTAAAATTCTTTTGTATAAAGAGCACTTATTTTTTCGTTAGTAGGATCAGGAAAGTCAATAATGATGATGTCATAACACGCTGAATTCAAAGAGAGGTAGTCAACAGCATCTTGAATATAAACGGTGACACGAGAATCTTCAAATGAGCGTTGATTTAACTTCTTTAATTCTTCTACATTCATCGCAGCATTTAYAACGTCAGCATCTATTTCCACAAGGTCTATTTCTTTAACTTCTTTATATTTAAGGACTTCTCGTAAAGCTAAACCATCTCCACCGCCTAGAATAAGAATGCGGTGAGGACGTAAGGAAGCTGCAAAGATAGGGTGTACAAGAGCTTCATGGTACGCATGTTCATCCAATGAACTAAATTGCAGCTGTTCATCCAAATACATTCGAATATCCGATGCTTTAATCAGCTGAATATCTTGAATACGGTTTTTTTGATGAAACAAAATGTCATGCTGGCCTGATAAGAGTTGCTTTAGACTAATGTGATCTGAGTCATCTCCACGATTGAGAAGACGAGTGTTTTCAGCATGCTGACGATTTTTTGTTGGAGTTTCGGCGTATTGAATTCCGCGAGAAATCGAATACACAACAGCTTTTTTTGAAGCTAATTGCTTCAGCAACGCATAACCGATTTCAATTATTTTTTTGTCTCCGCACGTATAAAAATCTAATGAAGCGTAGTTTTCCTCCGGCCACGTATGAATAGACAAGTGAGAGGTAGCTAATACGAGAATGCCTGTAATGCCTTGGGGCGTAAACTGGTGAAAATAACAGTGCAAAACTTCCATCTCTGCATCTAGTGCAGCTTCAACAAGAATTCTCCTTAAGAGTGAAGGGTCGTTTAATATCACTTCATCGCATTCGAACGCATCCATTAGCAAGTGTTTGCCTTTAATATCCACTACTTCAGCCTCCTTTTTGAGCATTATTTTCACTATCTTATGAAACTTTTTCAAAAAAGGAAACGTAAGCATGTTATTTTATGAATATTTTCGGGAAATAACAAGTTATCTTCCCATAGAAAAGAAGATGGGACAGACGTGTTTTCTATGGKAAGATCCGAACAATCAATCCAGATTCTTAACGGAGAATTCAACTCGTTCAGATTTTTTCATTGTGATGGTGAACGTAGATTTACCGTATGTAATAGCTGTTAATTGTAGGGCAAGGCAAAGACTCCTGCGGGAAAAGCGGAACAGGTGAG
>NZ_JBFULJ010000269.1:0-4699 GCF_056400385.1 Priestia sp. P5_B4 | reverse complement strand
GGGGATTGGTGAAGGCATTGCGGTAGCCATAGCTTTAGCAGCTGCAGGGCAAGTACTCACCATTTTTGTTCGTACCATCACAGTATTTTTAATTCATCGAGCTGATAAGTACGCGGAAGAAGGAAACTTTAAAGGAATTGAAATTATGCATATTACTGCTATGGGTTTTCAGGCTCTCCGCGTTATGATTCCAACTTTAATTGTTACATTAATCAGCGTAAGCGCCGTGCAAACTTTCCTCGGAAATATTCCGGAAGTTATTACAAAAGGCCTGCAAATTGGAGGAGGCATTATCGTGGTCGTAGGATATGCCATGGTTATCAATATGATGAACATTCCTCATTTAAAGCCCTTTTTCTATATCGGGTTCTTATTGGCGGCATTTACAGGGTTTAACCTGGTAGGATTTGGAGCGCTGGGTCTTTGTTTAGCACTTCTTTATCAGCAAGTAATGCAGCAGCGAAATCAAATGCAGCCGGCAGGCGTTCCCGCAGCTACAGGGAGCGAACAAGTATATGATGATGACGATGATTTAGATGCCTAAACGGCGAACTTAAGGGAGGGATAGAGATGGAAAATGAAAAAAGATTAACGAAAAAAGATATCTTTAGCATGTTCATTCGTTCGAATTTTTTACTCGGTTCATTTAACTTTGAGCGTGTTCAAGCAATGGGCTACTGTTATGTTATGATTCCAGCAATCAAACGCTTATATGGACCAGGAGCTCAGCGAAATGCAGCATTAAAGCGTCATTTAGAATGGTTCAATACACACCCATGGATTTCCGCACCTATATTCGGCGTCACGGCAGCAATGGAAGAAGAAATGGCAAACAAAAAAGATTTTGATGAAAAAGCTATCAGCGGAATGAAAATTGGATTAATGGGCCCACTTGCTGGTGTAGGAGACCCTATTTTCTGGGGAACGCTTCGACCAGTTCTCGCAGCCCTAGGCGCCTCGCTTGCGTTAGGCGGTAACATTGCCGGACCACTGCTGTTTTTCATCTTAATTAATGCAATTCGATTAAGCACAAAATATTATGGATTAAAATATGGCTACTTAAAAGGAACAGAAATTTTAAAAGATTTAGTAGGGAATCGAATTCAAAAACTGACGGAAGGTGCATCCATTTTAGGACTCTTCGTAATGGGAGCGTTGGTTTCGAAATGGACTACTATTAATATACCAGTGGTTGTTTCTAGGATCAAAGATGATTCTGGTAAAGTTGTGGTAAAAACTGTGCAAGATGTACTTGATAGTATTCTACCGGGGCTTCTTCCTTTAGCGCTAACTTTATTAGTAGCATGGATGCTTCGAAAAGGTACAAATCCGCTGCTTATTATTTTCGGTATTTTCTTAATTGGTATAGGGGGTTATTGGATAGGCTTTTTAGGATGATAAATAACAGGAGTCATCTATTCTTCTAGCATCTGCTGGTGAAAATGTTTTACATAACCAGTATGCAAATAAAGGAGGAAATGAAGATGAAAAGAACCGTTAAAAAGTTATTGATGATTGGAGTCGCTTGTTCCATAAGCTTGTTTTCTGCATGCCCTGTATTAGCTGATAATACAGGGTATTATCAAGAAAAATACCGGAATCAATTTCATTTTTCTCCAGAAGCGAACTGGATGAACGATCCAAATGGAATGGTCTATTATAACGGAGAGTATCACCTTTTTTATCAGTATTATCCTTACGGTACCACTTGGGGACCTATGCACTGGGGGCATGCAGTTAGTACAGATTTAGTGAAATGGAAACACCTGCCGATTGCTCTTTCTCCAGATGAGAACGGAGAGATTTTTTCCGGAAGTGCCGTTATCGATTGGAATAATACCGCAGGGTTTGGAAAAGAAGCAATGGTAGCTATCTTTACACACTCGGGCAGAAAAGGACAAGTGCAAAGTCTAGCATACAGCAAGGACAGCGGAAGAACGTGGACCAAGTATGAAGGAAATCCTGTTATRCCCAATCCCCCAGTTCCAGACTGGCGCGACCCAAAAGTGTTTTGGCATGACCAAACCAAGCAGTGGGTGATGTCTTTAGCTGCTAAAGATAAAATTATGTTTTATACATCACCTGACTTAAAAAATTGGAAATACGCAAGTGAGTTTGGACCTGATGGAGGCATCCAAGCAAACGGTCAAAGTGGTGCCTACACATATACTTTATCCGAACAAAAAGGTCAATCCTTTACTCTGGAGGGAGAAATTACGCTTGTAGAAAAGAATGGACGCGCAGGCGCAGGCGGTCTTGTTTTTCGTTCTAATAAAGACGCAACAAACGCATATACCGTCAATTTAGATGCAGAAAAGAACCTCTTAACACTTAACAAAGTAGAGAAAGGAAACGTAACGGCCGTTGTTTCAAAGTCGATGAGGCTTGATACATCACAAGCATATCATGTAAAAGTAGAAACAAACAGTCACTACTTTAAGGTACTGTTAAATGGAAAACAAGTTCTAGAAGGCAGTGATGCATCTTTTGAAAATGGTCAGTTTGGATTAACAGCATGGAATTCCACAGCTGTCTTTCGTCATGTTAAATTTACGAATCAATCTAATTTTATAACCAATCTATCTAACTGGAAACCTGTTACGGGAACGTGGAATGATACTGCTGATGGAAAAATCGGTAAATCTGACAGCGATGGATATATTATGAGTGAAGAACAGGGAGATCAGTTCATTTTTAAGTCAAATATGACATTTTTAGATGAAAATCCTGGTTCAGGTGCACTACTCTTTCGGGCAGACGCGGAAGCCAAAAACGGATATATAGCTAGCGTGGACGCTTCTAAAGATACAATCAAACTAGTAAAGCTTCAAAATGGCATTTCAACTGTCCTTGCCGAAACAAACGAAAAAATTGATACGAGCAAATCACATCAAGTAAAAGTAACTGCATCGGGAAATAAACTTGATTTGTATATAGACGATAACTTCACCCTTACTGCAAAAGATGAAACTTTTTCAAAAGGATTGTTTGGATTACATGTTCATCAATCTTCAGTCCAGTTTCAAGATGTTAACATGACCAAGTTTATTGATACAGATGAAAAGGAAATTAAAAATAAAAGTTTTGAAACAGGCGATCTCACCGGCTGGAAAACGATAAAAGGAAATGCATTCACAAACGATCATGTAACGGATGCAACCGCAAATTGGAGCGGTCTCTTTGAACAAAAAGGAAAGTATCATTTATGGGGGTTTTCCGATAAGCAAGATGGCGATAATGCCACTGGAGAATTACATTCATCTTATTTTAAATTGAGCGGCTCAGGTGAAATCAATTTGTTAATGGGAGGCGGAAACGATCCCACAAACCGCTATGTCTCCTTAGTCAGGGCCTCTGACGATAAAGAATTGATTCGTCAAGCGAATACAAAGTTTGCAGATGAAAAGTATCAGCGCTACGTATGGGATGCTTCTAAGTATATAGGAGAAGTATTGTATATTAAAGCCGTTGATCAAGCTGTAGGCGGATGGGGGCATATTAATCTAGATGATGTTAATGTATTTAATACAGAAAAAATGCCGGATAAAGTAGACAGTGTAGCAAAAGAACCGGAGGAAGTTAAACAAAGGGAAAGTGGAGAGCTTTCAGATTGGAATACTGTGTCAGGAGAATGGGTGAAATCAACTCATGGAAGCAACGGAGGGATTTGGGAGTGTCCTACTTTACTCGAACTGCYGGTTGATGGAGACAGCACAAAGAAAAAATGGGTGCTGCAGGTAAGCATCAATGATGGAGCGGCAGCTGGAGGTTCAGGTATGCAGTACTTTGTTGGTGATTTTGACGGAAAAACATTTAAAAATGAAAACCCGCCAGAGGAAGTGCTTTGGACAGATTATGGTGCCGACTTTTATGCTGCTGTAGATTGGAGCGGAGTTGAAGGAGATAACGGAGAAAAGTATTGGCTAGGCTGGATGAGCAACTGGCAATATGCAAACAATACCCCAACTACTACTTGGAGAAGCTCTATGTCGATTCCAAGAAAAATAGAACTCACCAACACAGCAAAAGGACTTCGTTTAAAACAAATACCTGTTTCAATTGATTCAATTCGCAATAAGCAAGAAAAAAAGGTGTTGAAGAATCTGATGGTCGTTGAAAATAAAAATCTTCTTTCGGGCATACAGGAAAACAAATATGAAATTATGGCAGAATTCGATGTTTCTAATACAGATGCACAAGAATTTGGTTTTCAAATTCAAAAAGAAGGCAGTGAAAATACAAAAGTCAGCTATAACGTAAACAAGCAGCGATTATTTGTTGACCGAACAAACTCTGGAAATTTTGATTTTGGTGAAAATGTGAAAGGCAAACACTCTGCTTCCATGCTTCCAAAAGACGGAAAGGTTAAGCTTCATATGTTTGTAGACCAGTCATCTGTAGAAGTATTTGGCAATGACGGCACGGAAGTAATAACAGATCAGCTCTTTCCAACGCTTTCAAGCAATAAAATAAGGCTTTATAGCAAAGGAGGAGCTGTGAAATTGAATTCCCTGAAGATGTATCCATTAAAATCTATTTGGAATAAAAGTCCTGTTGAGACAAACTTATCAGGGTGGAAAAGCATTAGCGGACTATGGGCCGATACGGTTAATGGAAAACAAGGACGAAGCAAAGAAGATGCCTTTGCTTTATCATCAGAAAAAGCAAAGAATTTTATATATGAGGCAAAGATAAAGGT
>NZ_JBFULJ010000268.1:0-4699 GCF_056400385.1 Priestia sp. P5_B4 | reverse complement strand
CTCCGGCGCCGTGGCGGCAAACTTAGGGCACGGCATTGCGCAAATAGCCGAGGCGATGGCGGAGCAGGCAAAAAAAGCGGCGTTTGTTCATACATTACGTTTTGAAACGAATGTTTTGCATAAACTTGCAGAAAAAATTGGTAAAATGGCGCCGCTTTATTTAAACAAAGTCTATTTTACATCAGGAGGATCAGAAGCAAATGAAAGTGCATTAAAATTAGCAAGGCAATATCACAGAGATGCCGGAAAGATGCAAAAACACATCGTAATCGGAAGGTGGCAGTCTTACCACGGAAACACGATAGGGGCACTATCAGCTGGAGGAGATGTAAAAAGACGATATCCTTATACACCCAACCTTTTACATTTTGCGCACGTCTATTCGCCGTATTGTCATCGCTGTCCGTATAATCGCAATCAAGAAGACTGCATGGCAAATCAAAACTGGAGCTGTATCACCGATATTGAACGCACCATTTTAGAGCTTGGTCCAGAAAATATTTCAGCCTTTATCGCAGAGCCCATCGTAGGAAGTCAGCAAGGAGCTGTTGTACCTCCGCTTGACTATTTCAAAAAAGTACGTGAGCTTTGCAGCCGCTATGACATTCTTTTGATTGTTGATGAAGTGATGACAGGCTTCGGGAGAACGGGAACTGATTTTGCAGTGGAACAATTCGGAATCGAACCGGATATCCTAACGTTTGGTAAAGGAGTTTCAGCTGGATACGCTCCTTTAGGAGGAATGATTGTCCATGACCGTCTGATTCAAGGTCTGTTAGAAAATAGCAGCGGGAAATTTCTTCATGGCTATACGTACAGTGGACATCCTGTTTCAATAGCGGCAGGCCTTGCTGCTTTGGATATGTATGAAGAAATGAATATCCTTCAAAACGTTGAAACTCAAGGCGCGTATTTAATGGAATGTTTAGTAGCGCTGCAGCGCAAGCATCCTTATATTTCAGATATTCGCGGCCGCGGACTTTTAATTGGATTAGAACTAATGAAAGACGCCAATCAACAGATATTTTTCGAGCCACGTGAAGCAGCCAGCGAAAAGCTCAATGAAATTTGTATGGAGCTTGGAGGCGTCTTTTATCCAGGATCCGGATCTATAGACGGACATAAAGGAGAACATATCATTATCAGTCCTCCTTTAAATATAACGAAATCAGAAGTTGATGAAATAGTGAGATTGCTAGATCATGCGTTTTCTATTTTTTATCAGCACATAAGAAAGGATGAGTCATATGAAAGTGCAAAATAAAACAGAAGAGCTTCAAATCAAAKGAAAAAAACATTTATCACCGGTGATGACAAGAGTAACAGAGCTTGTTATTGAAAAAGCGCACGGTGCGAAATTTTGGACAGCCGATGGCAATGAATATATTGATTTTGTATCAGGAGTAGCTGTCAATGCAGTGGGTCATACGCATGAAAAGATGGTAGAAGCGATAAAAAAACAAGCAGATCAGCTGCTTCACCTAGGCTTAAACTATGGCTATTACGAAACAGCAGTGAATTTGGCAGAAAAACTTGCGCACATTACGCCTGGAAACTTAGACACCGTGTTTTTTTCAAATTCAGGCGCAGAAGCCATTGATGGCGCGCTCAAATTAGCAAAAGCGGCCACTGGCAGACCAGCGATCATTGCTTTTGAAGGTTCTTTTCACGGCCGTACACTAGGAGCTACAGCTATTACGGCTTCAAGCTCAAAATATCGCAGCTACTACGAGCCGATTTTAGGAGAAGTGTATCACGTTCCTTATCCGTATCCAAGTCAGCTTCCTAATGTTGACGAGGAAGATGCAGAAGCATATTGCTTAAATCAACTGCAAAAGCTGTTTGAACTGCGAGTGGATCCTTCACGCGTAGCAGCGATTGTAATTGAGCCAGTCATGGGCGAAGGAGGCTATTACCCTGCTCCTTCTAGCTTTTTACGCGCACTAAGAGACATAGCGAATGATTATGGCATTCTGCTTGTTTTTGATGAAGTGCAAACGGGATTTGGGCGCACTGGAAAAATGTTTGCCGCAGAACATGCTGGAGTCACACCAGATATTTTAGTTTTAGCAAAAGCTCTTTCCGGCGGTATGCCTTTAGGAGCCATTGTAGCAAGCCGAGAACTGCATGAGAAATGGCCAACAGCTGGACATGGTTCTACTTTTGGCGGAAATCCAGTATCGTGCGCAGCGGCTTTAGCTAATATTTCAATAATTGAAGAAGAAAAGCTTGTAGAGCGCAGTGAAAAAGTAGGCGCTGATATTGTTAAACGCCTTCAGCATTCTATCGGACATTTACCAGCTATTAAAGAGGTTAGAGGAATTGGTATGATGATTGGTATTGAATTTCATGTTGAAACAGCAGCTGCTTATGTCCCTGTTATTAAATCAAAAGCGCTGGAAAAAAGACTGCTAATTATGAACTGTGGAGTCAAAGGGCAAACCATTCGTTTAATGCTGCCGCTAAATATTGATAAAGACGTGCTGGATCAAGGGCTGTCTTTACTAGAAGAAGCCATCACAGAAGCAGTTTCAATTAACTAGCTTTTTAAATGAAAAGGAGGGTAACAATATGAGTCAGACTAAAACCGAACTGTTACAAGGAAATTTATATATTAACGGCGAGTGGGTAAGTGAAGAGGAGCAAACCTATTTTGAAAGTATAAACCCTGCAACACAAGAGCTCGTTGGAACATGCGCAGCCGCTACGGCTAGTMAAGTTGATGATGCAGTAAAAGCGGCTAGTACAGCCTACAGCCACTGGAAAAATACATCTATTCCTGAACGTGCAGCGTTTTTAACAAAAGCAGCTGAGCTTTTTAAAGACAGAAAAGAAGAGCTTGCTCAAGTGATGACAAAAGAGATGGGAAAACCGCTGACAGAATCTATAGGGGAAGTTGGTGTCGTCATTGCAACAGCTCAGTATATGGCAGGAGAAGGAAGACGTTTGTTTGGCGAAATAGTGCCCGCTGGCTTTCCTGACCGAGATATAAAAATGGTTCGCGAACCGCTTGGAGTTGTGGCATGTATTACACCTTGGAACTTTCCTGTTTCTCTCGCTTCTTATAAAATGTTTGCCGCTTTAATCGCTGGCAATACCGTTGTCTGGAAGCCGGCTTCAGAAGTGGCGCTTTCAGCGAAGATTTTTATGGAAGTATTGCACGCTGCGCGGCTTCCAAAAGGAACAATTAACTTGCTTACAGGATCGGGCAGAATCGTTGGACAAAAGCTTGCTACGCACTCTGAAGTGAAAATCATCTCATTTACAGGTTCTACGGAAGTTGGTCAGCAGTTAGCAGAAATGAGCAGCAAAACCTTAAAACGAATTTCTTTAGAGCTAGGAGGAAAAAACGCTGTTATTGTATTAAAGGATGCCGATTTGGATAAAGCAGCAGAAGGAATTGTTAAATCAGCATTTACGACCACGGGCCAGCGCTGTACCGCAGCTAGCAGAGTGATTGTGGAGCGTTCAGTAAAAGAAGATCTTTTGAAAAAAGTAATAGCTCTTACAAAAGAAATGAAGATTGGAAATGGTCTTGATGAAGGGGTTGTAATAGGCCCGCTTGTAAATGAACAGCAGTGCCGTTTAGTAGAAAATTACGTGCAAAAAGCGGTGGAAGAAGGCGGAAATATTGCGCTTGGAGGTCGTGTTTTATCAGAAGAGTTAGGGACTTGTTATTACATGCCTACAATTATTGATAACGTCAGTTCGAACCACACAATTGCTCAAGAGGAGATTTTTGGCCCCGTGCTTGCTTTTATTGAAGTAGATGGCTATGAAGAAGCAATGAGCGTCAATAATGGAACGATGTATGGACTTTCCACTTCCATTTATACAAGCAGCTTGCACTATGCCAGCCGAGCGGCAAAAGACGCTGTTAGCGGATTAGTCTATATCAATAACGGAACATCTAATGCTGAAATGGGGGTAGCGTTCGGAGGAATGAAAATGTCTGGCAATGGCCACAGGGAAGTTTCTCATCATGCATTTGATGTGATGACAGAATGGAAGTCTGTCTACACCAACTATTAATCTCGCACCTTAGCGAAAAGGAGGAGCACATGTCTTCATATCGCATTGGCATTGCCTTTTTTTATCATGAATCTCACAGCTTTAGTCCATTAAAAACAGAAATAGAACAGTTTGTACAAGAAGGCTATTTTGTTGGAACGGAAATAAATAAAGCATACTCAGAAACCAAAACAGAAGTAGGGGGATTTTTAGATGTATTAAAGCAAGAGAAGCAGGTAGAAATCGTTCCCCTTGTTTGTGCAGCTGCGGTTCCATCTGGGATTGTATCTTCTGAAGCTTATCATACAATTGAAAAGSAAATGTTGCACTCACTTACTCATGCGGGGCCGCTAGATGGTTTGTTAATCGCTTTGCACGGCGCAATGGTAGTAGAGCATCTTTTCGATCCTGAAGCTCATTTGTTAAGTCAGATAAGAAGCTGCATAGGAAGCAACGTTCCCATTGCTACTACGCTCGATATGCACGCAAATATCAGTGAAGATATGCTTACGTACACGCCGCTTCATTTTGGTTTTAAAACATATCCTCATGTTGATATGTACGAACAAGGAGTGAACGCTGCGCGAGCGCTTTTAACACAAGTAAAAGAAAGCGCTATCTATTATGCATCTTTAAAAAAATTGCCTATGCTTTTGCCGTCGATTAATATGCGAACCGCAGAAGGGCC
>NZ_JBFULJ010000267.1:0-4715 GCF_056400385.1 Priestia sp. P5_B4 | reverse complement strand
GCAATACGACTGTGCATCGCCTCGTCCTACGCGTCCTCTTAGCTGATGAAGCTGAGATAACCCAAAGCGCTCTGCATCATAAATGACCATCACGGTTGCATTCGGAACGTTCACTCCAACTTCTACAACCGTTGTTGATACTAAAATCTGCACGTCATTTACGCTAAATTGTTTCATCACTTCTTCTTTTTCATCAGGTGACAATCTTCCGTGCATGAGACCAACGCTTGCTTTTCCATTAAAATAGTGAGTGAGTGTTGCATCTACATCAATTGCATTTTGAACATCCAGCTTGTCCGATTCTTCAATCAATGGACAAATAACGTAAGCTTGTCTGCCGTCATGTATTTCTTTTTCAACGAAATGTAAAATACGTTCAAGCATATCATGTTTTACCCAGTATGTTTCAATTGCCTTACGTCCTGCTGGCATTTCATCAATAATGGACACATCCATTTCTCCAAACACCGTAATAGCAAGAGTTCTCGGAATAGGAGTCGCCGTCATAAACAGTACATCCGGACTCTCTCCTTTTTCACGTAAAACCCGGCGCTGCCCAACTCCAAAGCGGTGCTGTTCATCCGTAATGACGAGCCCTAAGCTATTATATATAACTTCATCTTGAATTAAGGCATGTGTACCTACTAATACATGAACATCTCCGTCTTTCACTCGCTGAAGCAGCTCTCTTCTTGCTTTTCCTTTAACAGACCCTGTTAGCAAGCCTACGCTGATTCCTACCTTTTCAAGCATCGCAGTCAATGACTCAGCATGCTGTTCAGCTAAAATTTCAGTCGGTACCATTAAAGCACCTTGATGCCCTGCTAAAACAGTGGCGTATAAAGCAACCGCTGCTACGACTGTTTTACCAGACCCTACATCACCTTGCAGCAAGCGATTCATGCGATAAGGCGATTTCATATCGTGCGTAATTTCGTTTACTACACGTTTTTGAGCGTTTGTTAACGGAAACGGCAGCAAGTTCGTGAAGTTTACCAGCTCAGTTGAATCAAATGCTTGCTTCATTCCAAGTGTTTCTTCTCTTTCTCGCTTTCTAAGCGCCTGCATTTTTAATTGAAAAAGTAGAAATTCTTCATAGACAAATCGACGTCTTGCTTGTTTTAAATCTTCATGATCACGAGGTAAGTGAATACTTCTAACCGCTTCTTCACGCGTTACTAGTTTGTATCTAGAACGAATAGAGGCCGGGAGCATATCCTGAATGCTGCTGCCATAATTCTTCAACGCAAGAGAGACGAACTTCCGCATTCCTTTGACCGTTAAGCTGCCTTTAACCGAGTAAACAGGCTCAATCGTTTGATTTTTAACAAACGGAGAAAATTGAAGCTCCTGCAAGTTAATCGTTTGCCGATGCTGATCCCATTTCCCCGTAACCGTAACAGTTTGATCGATTTCTAACTTTGATTTATAGTAAGGGCGATTAAAACAAGTAACCGTAATCAAATAGCGGTTTACTAGCAGCCGAAACGTAAGGCGCGAACGTTTTTTTCCGTAATACGTAAGCGAAGGGACGCTGTGAACCTTTCCTTCTACGGTGACCTTTTCGTCATGCTTTGCTTCAGCCAAATCTTTTAGCTCATAATCTTCATAGCGGTATGGGAAATGTTCTAACAAGTCATGCACACTATGAATATGCATATCCTCTAATGCCTGTGCTGTTTCCTCTCCAATACCTTTAATGGTTTTAATTGAAATAGTTGTTAGTTCATTCACTTTTATTTAATGYAATACCAAAGATCTTCGCTTCAAGCTCGCGACCTGTTGGTGTTGCCGCTAAGCCTCCTTGTGCAGTTTCTCGTAATGCAACCGGCATTGTTTGACCAATTTTATACATAGCATCAATAACTTCATCACATGGAATACGACTTGTAATGCCTGCTAAGGCCATATCTGCTGCAATCATTGCATTCGCCGCTCCCATTGCGTTTCGTTTCACACATGGAACTTCTACTAGTCCTGCTACTGGGTCACATACTAATCCTAGCATATTTTTGAGAGTAATTGCCATTGCTTCAGCTGCCTGACTCGGTGTACCTCCTGCCATTTCAACAATCGCTGCCGCTGCCATACCTGAAGCTGAACCAACTTCTGCTTGACATCCGCCTGCTGCTCCTGAAATAGACGCATTATTGGCTACAACAAACCCAAAAGCACCTGATGTAAATAAAAATTCAATCATTTCTTTACGAGTTGGGTTTAGCTTATTTTGGACTGCAAACAGCGTTCCTGGCACTACCCCCGCAGATCCAGCAGTAGGCGTTGCACAGATTGTCCCCATTGCCGCATTTACCTCGTTTGTCGCTACAGCTTTGCTGACTGCATCTAAAATTAAATTTCCAGATAATGATTTTCCACTTTGAATATAGTTTTGAAGCAGCACTGCATCTCCGCCTGTTAAGCCTGTAACAGACTGTACCCCTTTTAAACCGCGTTCAACCGCTTCTTCCATAACCGTTAAGTTCCGGTCCATTTTTTCCATAATTTCTTCACGAGTAACTCCCGTGATATCTATTTCCTGTTGAATCATAACCTCTGCAATTTTTACATTTTGACTTTCTGCTAATTCTACTAGTTCTGCTACGTTTCGAAACATAGTAACCTCCGCTATCATTCTGTCTTATTTTCACTTTAGAACCATCTATAATCACCCGGCTTCAGTTATTCTCTCAAGCCGTTCCTATTCGCTCTATCCTACTCAACCATTCTTGTTACTTGAATAATGTGAGGCAATGTTTTTAACTCTTCAATTACATCATCTTCAATATTCGTATCCATTTCAATTGCCATGAGCGCTACTTCTCCGCGCTCTTTGCGAGATACTTCCATATGTCCGATATTAATTGAGTGTTTCATTAAAATATTCGTAACGGTCGCAATGGCACCAAATCGGTCATTATGCACAACGAGAATAGCTGGATTCATGCCTGATAAATTTAACTCAAATCCGTTCAGCTCCGTAATTTGAATTTTTCCTCCGCCAATTGAAATTCCAACAACCTCAATTTCCTTTAATCCGTCGCTCATTTTGATGCGAGCAGTATTGGGATGATCTGTGATTGCCGCTTCCTCAACAAATGTGACGTCCATTCCTTCTTTTTTAGCTAAGTCCAAAGATTGCGGAATACGCTGGTCGAACGTATCAAAATCTAAAATACCGCCAATCAGCGCTACGTCTGTTCCGTGCCCTTTATACGTTTGAGCAAAAGAACCGTACAGTGAAACCACAACTTTTGTGGGCTGCTTGCCAAAAAGCGTTCGTGCAACCCGTCCAATACGCGCTGCACCAGCTGTATGTGAGCTAGATGGTCCAATCATTACCGGACCAATAATATCAAAGACAGATTTATATTTCATAAGGATTTTCCCCCTGCTATTTAGACATTGTTATTACTTATATGTTACTTGAGCTTTTGACTTTTTGGAAGCTTTGTTTCACGCTCTCAAAAAATTTAAAAATTCTCACTTTTATTAGGGACTCACGCACAAAAAAAGCGGTGTATTTATCCATAAAAATAAGATAAGCACACCGCTTTTTTTGCTATATTATGCAGGAAAAGATGAATTACTTAAGCTGCCTCTTGCTCGGAAGCTACATCGTCTACTGTTTTAATTTTAAAGTTTTTAAAAACAACTGAACCTATAAACCCAGCTAATGCTCCCGCTAGTGCGCAAAGTACTGCACAAATTGTGACCTTCATAGGGTCATTAAACCCAAACATCACTGCAAGTCCTGCGATTGGCGTTGCCGTGCCTGCAGCATCATTTACCAATCCGAACAGAGCCACAACCACACCGGCTAGTGCACCTCCAACAAAGTTTGTAATGTAGATAGGAATCGGATTTGCTGAAATAATATTCGCTTGTGTTAAAGGTTCAACTGCAACTGAAATGGTTGTACGACGATCCCCAATTTTTAATCGATCAAACAGCACATAGTTCATGAAAGAAGAACCAAACACAGCAAGAGCTCCAATCGCCATAGGCAATCCCGTTAACCCTAGCATAGCCGTTAAAGCCATTGAGCTAAGCGGAGCCGTTGCTACTACTGTAATAACTCCCCCTAAAATAATTCCCATCAAAATAGGGCTAGCACTTGTTGTGTCTTTGATAATTCCTCCAATATTTAAAAGCGTCGCATCTACAATAGGTGAGAATGCATTACCAATTAATCTTGTTAAAGGTGCCGCAATTAAAATATTTCCTAATAAATCGAGACCAGCAGGTGCCTTTTTCTCAATAAATTTCACTACAAATGCCATGAGGTATCCCGCAAAAAATCCAGGGAGCAAGCCTAGACCTGAACACACCACCCCCATCATAAGAGCATATACAGGAGATACGCCTAACGCCAAAGCAACTAATGCTGCCGCCGCAACTCCTCCCATTCCTCCTGCAGCCTTTCCAACTTCACCCAAGAATGAAATACCTAGTAAATCTCCTCCTACATATGACTGAAAGGCCTCTACGAGAAACGCAGCTACCGCTCCGCTTGCCAAAGCCCCCATTGCTTTCATGCCATAAGGTGCCTTGTTGCTAAACAACCAAAATAAAAATAAAACTAATAATAATAAACCTGTTCCTTTTAAAATATCCACTGTTGTCTCTCCTCTCATGCTGTTTTCTTTCACATTTGACTTAATCAGTTTTCAAAACTATCATATAAACGGGTTCTTTTCAACTAATATACCTAATAT
>NZ_JBFULJ010000266.1:0-4720 GCF_056400385.1 Priestia sp. P5_B4 | reverse complement strand
CGTCCAATCTGCAGGTTTTGTTCCTGCGCCGAAAAAGTTTTCATAACTCTCTGGCGTTTGCATCGGTTCACCAGCTAAGCCAAACACAAGCTTTTCTTGAATAAAGGCAATGTGCCCAAGATTCCAGCGGATATTGTTATTGAATCCTTTTGGTGTGATGTCCGCTGCCTCTTCTGCTGTTTTTTCGAGGATACTGATCGTAATTCCTCTTACAACGTCCATATGTTTTAAAATCATGTTTTCCATCGTCTAATCTCTCCTTACGTTGTCGTATTAGATAAACTATTCAATGTCTATTGTGCACAAATTATCCCTTAAATGCCACTCATAACATTTAAACCTTAAAATAAAAGAACATTCAAAAGAAACATCCCCCTATATAAAAACTAGGGGGATGTTTTAAGCAGAAGACTTCAAATTTGAGACAGGTCCTTTATTTGGCTTCGGTTTTAGCTGACCTAGCTTATTTTTTAGATAATCTTTTAATGCGCCGCGTTTTCTCTTGCGTCTTTTATCACGATTTTTAATGGTAATCTCCTCCTTTCCTTTTAGTTTTAAGACCTGTGTATTAAATGGATTCTTCTTTTATACATAAAATCCTTTTGAATTCTTAAATTTACCTTCATGTAATTCTTTCCTTTTTACAAAAAAAGACCAAAGTATCAAAACTTTGATCAATCAAGCTACATACGTAATCGACCCAATAGTGGAAATAATAGCGCTGTTTCTGTCGTACCAAACAACAGGTTCGTATCTAACTGCAAAATAACTGAGGTGAGCKGTGTGAAGCCTGACAATTTCATCTGACAGGTAAGCTGATTGCTTTGCGTCGTCTTTTCTCTTTAAATTTAACACTTCAATAATTCTTTCCCGCGTTGTAATTCCAATTCCATGACCAAAGTATAGAGTTTCATCTAATACAATTGTGTTTTCACCTTTCCACTGGGGAGTATCAGGATTATAATCAGGATTTTTAAAATACGCACAGTCTCCGGGCAAGTAGTCAGATCCTTTATAACCATGAAGCTCAAGATCTTCATCATATTGCCAATCGTGTAAGTAAAGATCAGCAAAAAGCCTGTTAAAGTTTGCTTTTCCAATATTATTTAATAAAGCTTTGTAAAAGATGATGATAACAGCCGTCGCGCACTCAAACGCATATTCGTGTCCGTTGTAAAAAATATCATCGATGGCCTGATGAGGAGAAACGGTAGGCAGTAGCTGAAACCCTCCGTTATCGGTTCGTTTCCAATATTTTTCGTTACACCTAGAACGTGCAAATGTAGCAAACTTGGCGCCGCTTTTGCGCAGCAACACAGACGATTCAATAATTTGTAGTTTAACAGATACATCAAAATCAAGCTGGTCAAATGTAGCATACTCATACACTTCCCTATAGGCATCCATCTGTTTTAAAATGTCTGCTTTTTCTTTCGTTAACGAACTATTATTTAGATCACTTATTTTCACAATTTGTTGGTTAACTTTAATCATAGACGTTCTCTCCTTTACAGAAAATGATATCAATCACTTTCTCTAACAGGATATTGATAAAAAAAGATTTTGTGTATCTTCATTTATTTAAAATCGTGAAGATTAGAAAAAACGATGAAAGAAAGTAATTTAACCAATAATCTTTTCTTTTGTTCCTTTTTGTCCTTTTGTAACCTTTTTAAATATAAAGCGAGCAACTAACACGTACAGTGGTAACACAATAATGACGGCAATAACATTTAAAATCCAAGGTATTGTCCCCATAAAAACGTTTGAAGATGCTTTATCATACCAGCTCACAATAAGTATTAAAAAGAAAACACTGGATATAAAAGTACTTATGTATCCCTTCTTATAGTTTGTACTTCTCACAGCAACAACAAAGCCAATTACCAAGGAAATGCCTGCTGCAATTAAGACAAAAATCAAAAATAAGTTTGCTACCTTTTGAACGTCCATTTCTTCCCTCTTTCCTATAAAATTTCCACTCCAGAATCTTCGTTACCTCACCTATAAAAAAGTAAATTTAAGTACTTTAAACTCCCTAAAACAATTAACGCCTTTTTCTAGATACAATTCCTACAGTTAAAATTAAAGTCATACCTACACCATATAGCGCTATAAAAGTATAAAGTGATTTTATGTAGCCAGCTGGATAAAGCGTAGCGCTCATTATTAATAAAAGTCCTAATATGTTTAATAACTTTGTTTTTTTAATTTTTATTTCCCTCTCTTCCTTTCAATCTCGATCGCCCTTTTACTTATATAGAATCTAGAAGCTAAAATTTCTTGGCAATCTACTAGGTAAATGTTTATACTTCTTTTAGAAATGTCCCTCTTCATTAAATTTCGCTTAAAATAAGCTTGTTCTCCACGAGACTTTTAGTTAGTTCTGTTCTTTATTTAACCGCTTCATTTTGTTTTTGATTAAAAGGTACTATTAAATTGTATATAAAAATTAACAAACCACACCCGACCATAACCCAGGCATACTTCCTTGGAATGCAGAATTAAAAATGTTTGCTAAAGCTATTATAAGTCCTGTTGACATGTTAAGATAATTCCAAAACAAGCAAATCGCCCCTCCTTAACCATTGCTTCTTCTTTTCTTAGGCCTTAATATAAATTCGTAGATGAACCAATAAATTAGAGGAAACAAAACAATAACGAGAAATCCGTTTTCAGCCGGTATATATTTATAGATTAATAGCATAATAATTGCAAACACAAGGTAAGCTATCCAAAACCCTTTATCTCTTTTACGCATAACTACCACCTCTCTCTGAACTGAAATCTCATCCTAACGTCTAACGTACTTTCTATATACACAACCAAATCCTTTCTTAAAAAGTACGTTATTAGTGAACGCCATACCAAGATAAGCCTGATTTTTAAGTCTAGGCTTATCTTGGTACTACCTATTTAGCAAGAAATACTTCTTCATTCACATTTTCAAAAAACGACTTCAACCTAGAAAAGTCCTCCTTGTTTCTCCGTGTAGAGAAAATTTCTTGATCATTATGAACAACAAGCTACGGGAGGTTTACTAAACACGTAATCTTCTTCGATTTTTATATTAACAAATTACCACATTTTTATTTTACTTGTTTTTCTAAATATGTTTTAATTATACACTAGTAACTTCTTAATTTGATGCGTAAGAACTCTACCAGTTAAACTTGGTTATTTCTGTAACTACGCTCTTATAATTAAGAGAAAGGAAAATGCTAATGGCCTTCGTTAAAAAAATAAACATCTCGTCCGAAGCTAAATCAATGGGTATAGACTTCTATGTACCTTTTTTAATCATTTTAATTGCAATACTTTATACGTGCTTTTCCCCTGATCTAGAAAGTCTTCAATACATATCAAGAATAATAGAATTTGTTGTATGTCCCATAGCTGTTTGGTGGTCCGTATACTTATTTTTAGATCACTCTGTTGATAAAGATAAAACAGCTGAGTTAACATCCAACTCCTCGCCATCTATTTTGTCTTACGGCCTTATTAGAGTGACATCTTTCTTTCTTATTTTTCTAGCAGCATTTTTTGTATTACTAATTTCTATTACATTAAGGTACCCTTATCCTTACATATCATTATTTAATTTAACTATTATTTATGTTCCTCAAACTGTGTTGTACTGTTACTTAGGATTTTTCCTTATGGTATTATCACGAAACATTGCTATTCCGCTATTTATTTTATTAACATATATAGCGGTCAAGTATTGGACGACTAGGGACATTCCGATATATAACGTAATGTCATTCTCTATAGATATGCAGTTGTATCCGAGGATTATCCTGTTAGCTGTAAAGAATATTGCATTAGCTCTTGCTTTAGCGGTTGCAGGACATTTCGTTTTGGTCAGACGAAAGAAGATATAAATATTAGTTTACACTAAAAAAGTTGAGCTCCTATTTACACTAGGTCTCAGCTTTTTTATTTCTTGAATAGGCTCAATTACAACATCGAAAGACTTAAAAAACATTAAAATGCAATTAACATTTTTTATGCTTTTTCATAGTTGGTCTCCATTTCAGCCGTTTTTAGTACTCAGGCTTAGCAACACCTAAATTCGATTCAAAATCAGTAAGGTACGTGCGGGCTCCGTTATATTTCTCTTCTTCTTCATAGTCATAATTATTACTTGTGTACGGATTGTTAACAATGTTTTTATATGATCTGATGGTTTTTAATTGAGTATCCAAAGAATAATCAAAACCTTTCGTTGCTGTTTCCAACTGTTCAAGCTGTTCTTTACTAAAGTCATCTCGATGCTTTTGTAATTCATCTTTCAGTATACTCAGTTTGTATACCGGTCCATTCTTTATGTCATTAACCGTAGGTTTTATATCCCTGTTAATTTCTTTTTGCGAAGAGTGAACGTGATCATAGAAGAAGTCTATACTTTTATCGTTTCGATCGGTGGCATCTACAACAGAACGCATATTGTCCATCATTGTCACTTTATATATCGTTTTAGGGGAAGTGTATTTCGTATAAGCTTTTAAAGCCTCTTCTCCATTTAGTTTGTCCACATCTTTTTCAAGGTTATTGATACTTCCTCTAGCTCGTCATTATTCATTTTATTAACCTTTGCAGTACTGCTAACGGACGCAGATAACAAATTAAAATCATTTTTATAACTTTGAAACGTTTTTTCTATGTCCTCATCTTTATTAATAAGACGATCACATTCATTTTGGAGAAATGTTAACTC
>NZ_JBFULJ010000265.1:0-4722 GCF_056400385.1 Priestia sp. P5_B4 | reverse complement strand
ATGTTGAAGAGTGAAGGAGCTCCATATTTTCGTAGCCGATTTGTTCAACATAATATCGTAGAATTCAAAAAAGACGTAGATGTAAAAAAAGGCAAAAATCTCGGTCAAAATGAAGATATAGTTGCTGAATTTGTTGCAAATGCTTACGTTGGTGTAGTGGAATGGTGGATAAAGAATGGCATGCCTTATCCACCGCAGGAAATGTCAGAAAAAGTGGGGGATTTATTAGACAGAATTATATAGATTTATCGTATAAAAAATCCCTCTTATTCATTAAGGAATGAGGAGGGTAATGTGTCCTTCTCTCTTCAATAAAAATGAGAGGTAAAAGGGAGGATGATAAAGGGGGTTAGTACAATACTTGACACCAATATAATCATTGCTATAAGGAAAAGTTGATTAAGTGAGGTCACAAATATATAGGAAAATCCAGACTAATTAAAATTCTTTTGTTGAATTAGCTCGGATTTTCCTTAGATAAACATTTTAAATCCTCAGTTTTCTTTATTACTACACTTTGCCCTGTTTCAAGCAATATAAAAAGCTTTAGAAACAGTTAAAAATGGCTGTGTTTAAAATGGTAAATGTTTATTACCGTTTACATAACAAGTATCTTACAATTCTGCTCCATTTGTTTTAATTACATTTTTATACCAATAGAAACTCTTCTTACGTTTTCTGGAATAGTCACCTGTACCGTCATCATGGCGATCTACATAGATAAATCCATATCGTTTCGCCATCTCACCTGTCGATAAGGAAACAAGATCGATACAGCCCCACGGAGTATAACCTATTAAATCAACACCATCTAAAATAGCTTCGTGCATCGCTTCAATATGTTGTTTCACATAATCAATTCGGTAATCATCATTGATAGAGCCATCAGCTTCTACTTTGTCAAATGCTCCTAAGCCATTTTCAACAACCATTAGTGGAATATTGTAACGATCATAAATTTCATTTAAAGCAAAGCGCAAACCTGTTGGGTCAATCTGCCAGCCCCAGTCGTTTGCTTTTAAATAAGGATTTGCAGCGCCACCGAAAACATTTCCAGTTGCTAATTTTTCTGGATCGGTCGTTTGACAGAATGAAGTATAGTAGCTGAATGTATAGTAATCGACCGTGCCAGATGCCAAAATTTCATMATCTTCTGGCGCTTTTTCAATTGTAATTCCATTCTCAGCAAAATAACGTTTGGAAAAGCTAGGATAAGCTCCTCGAACTTGTATATCTCCACAAAAATGGTTAGACATTCTCATTGCTTTTTGATTTTCTAACACATCAACAGGATTAGGAGTTAGAGGATAACTCGTAAAATTAGCTAACATACAACCTATTTGATAATTTTCATCAATTGCATGTCCTAGCTTAACTGCTTTCGCACTTGCCACAAATTGATGATGCAATGCTTGGTAACGAATTTGCGGATCATCCACTTGGTTCATAAAATCAACTGATCCCTCATTCAAAATCCCAGTTCCTTGAAGATTCCCTTGAGGCATTGTCGCACAGTTAATTTCATTAAAAGTTAACCAGTATTTCACTTTCCCTTGATAACGTTTAAATAGAACTTCAGAATATCGAACAAATAATTCGATTACTCGTCTATCTGCCCAACCGTTATACTTGGCGGTTAGTGCAAAGGGCATTTCAAAATGGGAAATAGTAATTAATGGTTCAATATTATACTTCAAACACTCATCAATAATTTTATCGTAGAATTCTAAACCAATTTCATTTGGTTCAAGTTCTTCTCCAGTTGGAAAAATTCTTGTCCAAGCAATAGAAAAACGATATACTTTGAAACCCATTTCTGCAAATAATGCAATATCTTCTTTAAAACGATAATAGTGATCAATTGCATTATGAGAAGGATAAAAAGTATCTTTCTCTAAAATTGGTGTAATTCGCTTATTTTGCGTATGAGAACCGCCTGTACAAATATCTGCATCAGAAACGCCTTTACCATCTTTATTCCAAGCTCCTTCAATTTGATTGGCTGCAGTAGCACCGCCCCATAAAAAACCTTCTGGAAATTTCTTTTCTTCAAAATTCATAGTTAAATCCTCCTTAATTAATATCCTTCTATTGTTAAAGTCATCGATATATAGGGAGAAGAACTTAAGTCTCTCCCCAGATTTCATAAAAGAAGATCATTAAACGACTAATGTCAACAACTCTTCTTTCGCCTGAACAGCTTCTTTATTCATATCGAGAATATCAATATAGCGATCTGTATTCGTAATGATAACTGGAGTAGTAACTGGGTACCCAGCTTCTTTAATTTTTTCAATATCAAAGTTGACTAGTAAGTCACCTTGGCTTACCCGATCACCTTGTTTAACGACCGGTGAATAGTATTTTCCTCCTAATTGAACTGTATTGATTCCAATATGGATTAATATTTCTGCACCTTGGTCTGACGTAATTCCAATTGCATGTCCTGTAGGAAAAATTGTTGTGACAATACCGTTAACAGGTGATACAGCCTGACCAACAGTCGGTTCAATCGCTATTCCTTTTCCCATAGACTCTGATGCAAACACTGGATCATCCACATCAGCCAACACTTTGATTACTCCAGTTAATGGGCTCACAATTGAATCTTGTTTTACAAGTGGCTGCCCGGATTCTACCTTAGTTTCTTTCACTTCTATTCTCTTTTTGTCTTCATATCCGAAAATTACCGTCAGAATCGTTGCAATAGCTAAAGCAGCTAGTATAGATATAACGTACGCCATTAATGGTGAGTAAATTGGAATACTTAAAGCAGATGGTAACGCCAATGTCGATGCTTTTGCTCCAGCTAAGCCACTAACTCCTCCTCCGATAACCCCAGCTATTGCGACATAAGGAATTGTACGTTTGTAACGAAGTATTAACCCATACAAAATTGGTTCTGTTACACCTGACAATAATCCAGGTAATAACGTAGATGCAGCAAGTGCTTTTTCTTTTTTGTCCTTTGTTTTTAAGAAAATACCCAATGCCACTCCTATTTGTGCAAATACACCTGCAGAAACCAATGCGAGCAGAGGATCTCCACCATGTGCTACATTCTCAAGAATAAATGGAGCAAGTCCATTATGGATACCTAATAAGGTAAGGAAAGTGTATGCACCGCCCATTAAGGCACCTGTCAAGGTTCCACTTTCGGAATATAAAAAATTAATAAATGTTCCAATGCTATTTCCAAAATAGACCCCGAAAGGACCAAATGCAATTGTCGTTAATGGTACGATGATAAGCAAAGACAACATAGGAACCAAAAACATTTGTAGATCTTTGTGAATGATTTTCCTAAGAAATCTATCTAAAACAGCATAAATACTAACTGCGATAAAAACTGGGAATACAGTAGAAGAATAGTTCATCAAAACAATCGGTATACCAAGAAAATGAGTGCTATCACCTGTATTCTGCAGCAGGCTTGTAAAATTAGGTTCTAGCAATGCTGCCCCAATCGTCCCACCCACATAAGGATTTGCTCCCAGCTTTGTCGCAACTGTAATCCCTAAAAAGATTGGGAGGAAGTAAAATATCGCGTTTCCAGCTGCAGATAAAATAAAGAAGGTTCCACCTTTGTCTGATAAGAGACCAGTCATTGTTAAAAGAGCTAATAACGCTTTAAGCATCCCAGCACCAGCAAGGGCACCAAGTATCGGGGAAAAACTTCCTGCAATAACCTCAAATATTTTTGCAATAACATTCCCCTTTGATTTTTCTGATGATTCTCTTGCCGCACTACCTCCTACATTTGCAATCTTTATTACATCTTTATAAACCTCGGAGACATGGCTCCCAATGACAACTTGAAATTGCCCACCGTTCTCTACAACACTGAGAATTCCATCTAAATTTTCAAGACTTTTCTTATCAGCCTGACTATGATCTTTTAATGTAAAACGCAGACGGGTGGCACAATGCACAACACTAATTATGTTTTGTTCTCCACCGGCCAGCTGAACTATTTCCTTCGCTAAGCTTTGGTAACTCAATTTTATTCACTCCTTTTTAGTAAAGCTTTCTGTTAAATTTAACCTTGCTTAACTGTCTGTATGGTAAAAAGACTTAATAAAAAAAACCTAAATCAAACAATCAATTTTGAATGTTTGATTTAGGTTTTGCCCGTTAAGTTACAACCCTATAATCATCGGTTATTATTTTTTACTACTCTTTCAATATGAATCGTTAAATAAATTATTTCTTCATCCGTTAACTCGTAGGTATAAGAACTCTCAATAAACTTCTTTATTTTCTGTGAACATTTATGTGCATCCGGATATTYTACCTTGATTACATTATATAAATCATCATCAGATGTACTGTTATAATGATTGCCCCTGACTAGACGTTGTGCAAAAAACTTAAGATGTGTAATAAAACGATAGAATGTTAAAGAATTTTCATTAAACTCAATTTTAAAATGATATCTAACTATCGTTAAAATTTCTTGCATAACCTTGGTCATGTCTTTTATAACAGGCATCTCTTCATTCAATTCAGCATTAACAAAATGAAGGGCTAAGAACCCTGCTTCATCCTCTGGTAAAATGACACMAAATTGTTCACATATCATATTTAATGCTTCTAATCCAATCTCATATTCATCTTTATATAGTTGCCTAGTTTCCCAGAGTAAACCGTTTTTAATAGGTAAATTATTTTTAAAACGTTCAATTGCAAAGTGAATATGATCTGTTAAATGGATATAAATGC
>NZ_JBFULJ010000264.1:0-4729 GCF_056400385.1 Priestia sp. P5_B4 | reverse complement strand
GGAAGAAAGGTTGCTCTTAATTTTTTGTATAGAATCTGGGTATCGAGAAAGTAATTCACTATCAATAATTAAAATTTCAGGATTGTAGATATTAATGACATTATTCAAACCAATTGAAAGGTAATGAATAAAATTTTCCATTTCTTGATGGGTTTCAATATCTTTTCTATTAAGCTCTTCTTCAATATGTTTAAAAGACATATTGAGAACTTGTTTTCTTTGGGAAAGATTCTTTAAAAAGCTTGACTCAGATGCATATTTCTCCCAGCACCCTTTGTTTCCACAGGCACAAAGCTCTCCATTTGGTTGAACAATCATATGACCAATTTCTCCTGCATAGCCATCATGGCCTTTAGATAATTTGTTGTTTATTAAGATTCCAAGACCTATACCTGAACGAAGCGTTATACATACTAAGTTATCAGATTTATGATGTGTATAAGCTCGTTCAGCAAAAGCTAGCAAATTTGCATTATTCTCAAGATACACATCCACTTTTACGGCTGCTTCTAAGTCCTCTTTTAAAGCAATATCACGCCACTGCAACCTAGGGATGTAGTGAATAATTTCATCAGTGGTAACGAGACCATGTATCGAAATAGCTATACCAATCAGACCGTATCTAGACATAAGACATTTATCTTTATATTCATTAACTTTTTTTACTAATACACTAAATATATTTGAGTAATTTGTATCGTGTATTTTGACTTTATCTGAAGAAACTGGACGTCCAAGAAGATTAGAAAGAGTAAATGAGATTTGACCATAATCTAGATCAATTCCTAGTGCATATCCTGACGTTTCGTTCAAAGATAACATTATAGGCTTTCTTCCAACGTTTGAATAGTCTTGCTGTGTCTCAATAATAATATCTTCTTCAAGTAGACTTGCAACTTGTGCTGAAATAGTAGCTTTTGTTAATGCTGTAACCTTAGACAATTCAGCTCGTGAAATCATTCCTGCCTCTACAATTTTGCTAATAATTAAAGATCGATTTAACTTTTTGATATRAGCTGCATCACCGTTAGACATAAATATATCCTCCAAATTTTCGTTGACATTGTTTTTTTATTATAGCATCTTCATGTGAAAAAATATTAATTGTAAAATTTAAAATATTTAATTGACTGAATTTTGTATACATGCTAAATTATTTCTATAATTAATTAGTTTAGTAAACGAACAAATTAATTATAACAGAAAATGAAAGTGTTTACATATCCTTTTAGCCATAAAGTCAATTTTGTTTTCTTAGGAGGAAAATAACATGAAAGAGTTTTTAGCAGACGATTTCTTACTATACACACCTACAGCTGTTAAGTTATATAAATACATTGCTAAAGAAATGCCGATCTTTGATTTTCACTGCCATTTAGACCCAAAAGAGATTTTAGAAAATAAACAATATAAAAACCTTACTCAGCTGTGGTTAGCAGGAGATCATTACAAGTGGCGGGCAATGAGAATGAATGGTATAGCTGAGCACTTCATTACGGGAGAAGCTAGTGACTGGGAAAAATTTTTTGCTTGGGCAGAAACGGTGCCCTCTTTAATTGGAAATCCGTTGTACCACTGGACTCATATGGAATTAAAGAATTTTTTTAATATTGATAAAAGACTTAGCCCAGATACGGCACTTGAAATTTGGAACGAATGCAACGAAAAATTGCAAAGTGCCGAGTTTACACCTCAATCGTTAATTAAGAAATCTAATGTACGATTTATAGGGACTACGGATGATCCTGCCTCTACTCTTAAATATCATCAATTGCTAAAGCAAAATTCTACGTTTGAAACAAAAGTTGTTCCAACCTTTCGGCCTGATGGAGCAATGTTTATTGAACGTCCAACTTTCCAGGAGTGGATCAAGAACCTTGAACACGTAGCTCAGAAACAAGTAACATCTTTAGCAGAATTAATAATAGCGCTTAAACAGCGAGTTGATTATTTTCATGATAATGGGGGAAGAGCAGCGGATCATGATATTCCTTACATGAAATACCAAGAGGTGACTCTAGCAGAAGCGGAAATGATTTTTACGAGACGTATGAATAACGAACTTCTTTCACAAGATGAGTTAATTAAGTACCGATCGTTTCTTTTAAAAGAACTAGGAAAAATGTACGCTCACAAACAATGGGTAATGCAACTACATATCGGTGCTATGCGAAACAACAATACAAAAATGAAAAATCTTTTAGGGGCGGATGCAGGGTTTGATTCAATTGGAGAAGCTGATATCGCACGAGGAYTATCGGAATTTCTGAATGCGCTTGATCAAGAAGATGCGCTTCCGAGAGTCGTATTATTTAATTTGAATCCTAAAGATAATCCTGTACTTGCCGCTATGATGGGGAATTTTTATGAAAATGGCGTTCCAGGAAAAATTCAGTTTGGGACAGCTTGGTGGTTTAACGACCATATTGATGGAATGGAGAGACAAATGAAAGATTTTGCTAACGTTGGGTTACTCAGTCATTTTATCGGTATGTTGACAGACTCTCGCAGCTTTCTCTCCTATGAAAGACATGATTATTTTCGTAGAATACTATGCAACTTAATTGGCGAATGGGTAGAGCAAGGAAAGGTTCCCAATGATTCTACAGTTCTGCAAGCGCTGATTGAAAATATCTCTTATTACAATGCAGAGAGATACTTTTTACAACGTTAACACGAATAAAGTTCTTTTTCTTATTACGGATAATTCTAATGTTACAGATTAAAAGAAAGGAGAGAAAAAGATGGGTATTTTGCAAGATTTATTAAAAGATATTCCTATTCCTAAAATGGCCAAGGTACAAGTGGCATTTGATGATACAAAAATTCATGACGTTCAACATATATTAACGGAAAAATTAAATCAAGAAAACATAAAAAGAAGAATAACACCTGGAATGGAAATTGCCATTGCAGTAGGTAGTAGAGGGCTTGATCAAATAGTCGAAATGACAGCTACCACAGTACAATTCTTAAAAGGACTTGGAGCTAACCCTTTTATTGTTCCAAGCATGGGTAGTCATGGGGGAGCAACTGCTGAAGGCCAGCAAGAAGTTTTACGCCATCTTGGAATAACCGAAGAGAGTGTACAATGTGAGATTCGTTCTTCAATGGAGGTAGTGGAAATTGGACAATTATCCAATGGATTACCTGTCTTTGTAGATAAGCATGCTTCAAAAGCTGATGGAATCATCGTTGTAAATCGAATAAAACCACATACCGCTTTTCGCGGTCCAGTGGAAAGTGGTCTCATGAAAATGATTAGCATTGGTTTAGGAAAACAAAAAGGGGCAGAAGCTTGCCATCAGCTAGGATTTAAATATATGGCTGAAAACGTTCCTGCAATGGCTAAAGTTATTATGCAAGAACTTCCTATTCTATTTGGCATTGCTAGTATCGAAAACTCCTTTGACAAAGTAGCTGTAATAGAAGTGCTGCCTTCTGAACAAATTGAGGATAAAGAGACGAATCTACAAATTATAGCTAAACAGCTTTTGCCAAAATTATACTTTGATGAGCTAGACGTGCTGGTTATTGATGAAATTGGCAAAAATATTAGTGGGGATGGAATGGACCCTAATGTCACAGGACGCTACCCAACTCCATATGCTCATGGCGGACCCGCCRTTAATAAGATGGTTGTGTTGGACTTGACTCCCCAAACAGAAGGAAATGCAAATGGAGTCGGAACTGCAGACTTTACAACTCAAAGGTTAGTAGATAAAGCAAACCTAGAATTTATGTATGCCAACGGCTTAACTTCAACAGTTGTAGCGCCTACAAAAATACCTACTACATTACCTAATGATCGCCAAGCCATTCAGGCAGCTATTAAAACAAGTAATATACTAGACTTTACTCAAGTAAAGATGGTGCGAATTAAAAATACGTTAGAGCTAAGTGAAATTGAGGTTTCTGAGGCATTGCTAAATCATATCCATTCTCATCCTCATATGCAACAAAGTTCAGAGCTGTATTCTATATCATTTAATAAAGAAGGAAATTTTTTGAGGGTAGGGGACAGAAATGAAACAATTATTTGATTTAACTAAAAAAACTGCAGTCGTAATTGGTGGAAATAGTGTTTTAGGTTCATCTATAGCGATAGGACTAGCTAATCATGGAGCAACAGTTGCTATTGTAGGACGTAATTTAGAAAAAGCAGAAGATGTAGTGAAGGAAATAGAACGTAATGGAGGAAAAGCAAAAGCTTTTCAAGCTGATGTCAGTGCTCGTGAATCTTTAATTGAAGTAGCTAGTGCAATTGAAAAATGGTCAGGAGGATGGGATATTCTTCTTAACGCTCCTGGTAAAAACAGTGGAACTCCTTTTTTTGAGTTAGATATGGACGAATGGGATGATATTATGGATGTCAATCTAAAAGGGGTTGTACTTACGTGTCAAATTTTTGCTGAAAAAATGATCGAACAAAAAAGAAAAGGCAGTATTATTAATATTTCTTCTGTTTCTTCGACTACTCCGTTATCTAAAGTATTTACGTATTCTGTGTCAAAAGCCGGTCTTAATAGTGTAACTCAATTTTTAGCTAGAGAGTTAGCTCCCAACGGTATTCGGGTCAACGCAATTATTCCTGGATTTTTTCCAGCAGAACAAAATAGAAAATTACTAAGTTCACAGAGGGTAGAGTCAATTATGGGACATACACCTATGAAGCGATTTGGTAAGCCAGAAGAACTACAAGGAGCAGCTGTTTGGCTTTCTTCAGAAA
>NZ_JBFULJ010000263.1:0-4737 GCF_056400385.1 Priestia sp. P5_B4 | reverse complement strand
GACCTAAAGTATGAGAGTTATGATATTCTAGAGTAAAAATAATGAGTGTACTCACGACATTTAGTAGGATAGTTGAAACTAATACAATTTTAGTGTRAAGAGAAAACTTTCTTATGTTTCGTTTCTGAAAAATGTCTGCAATGACAAAAAATCCAGTCCCTCCTATTATGAAAAGTAACGTAATCATAATATTTACGGTTGGATCTCCTACCCATTTGCTTAAATTATCTGGTTCCAAACCAAATCCTGCATTATTAAAAGCAGAGATAGAATGGAATATGCCATAATAAATAGCCTTTCCCCAGCTCATTTCTTGGGACCAACGAATAGCTAGGATAAGCGCTCCTATACCTTCCACAGCCAATGTAATTAGCACAACACGTTGGACTAATGCAATAACGCCTTGTAGCGAAAAAGCATTTAGAGATTCCTTAAGTATTAATCTTTGTTGTAATCCTATTTTTTTACCTAGTACAATAAACATGAGTATACCAATAGTCATGAATCCCCAGCCACCAACTTGAATGAGCACAAGCAAAATGAGCTGTCCAAATAAAGTAAATGTTGTCCCCGTATCTACCACGGCTAGGCCTGTTACACATACAGCAGAAGTGGCTTCAAAAAGAGCATCAATAAAGCTTAGATGATGTCTATCGCTTGTAGCAGCAGGAATCATTAATAAGCTGGTGCCGAGCAATATTAATCCTAAAAACCCCACGAACAAGATACTTGCAGGTTCCAGATGCTTCACTTTATGTTTTTTACGTGACTTAGAAATTATCATATTACATTTCCTTTCAAAATGTTTTGAGTAAAGGCTTATTATACATCATACCCATTTATTTCAAAAGATGGTCATTACTTTTATTACCTTCCTATCTTCTCAGAAAGTACGTTACATTAAGTAAATAATAAAGTATCTAATGTTAATATACTTTAAATAAGATAAAATTTATTAAAAATAAAAAGATCACATCTTCTATGTAAAGAAGTAAAATAACAAACTAATTTATAAAAATAATAGTTTTATAAGGCTCTGTTAAACTTTATTGTTGATTTTTTGAATAAAGAAAAACACTATATTGAATAAAACATAGTGTCCTTGTTTCTTATTGTTGATTATCAGCTTGGCGATTCTAACAATTCATCTATTATCTTTAATTGCCTTACCCTTTCCTTTGTTGAGGAATCTAAGGAGTTATGTGTTAGAAGATTTGTTACTTTTATTGCGTAGTCACTGCTAACCATTGCCTGTATTTTCATATGTCCTGTTGCTATGGCTTGGGCAAATGAACGTGCAGAATATTTACTAACGTCAGATTTGGAGTTTTTAGCCAATTCATTTACAATAAATCCAACTTTTCGTAAATCAAAAGCTCTAATACTTTCTTCTATTCGTTTTTGCAAAGTTTCTATTCTCAAATTTATACATAGTTCATCTTTTAAATGGTCATCGAGAAAATCTAATCCTTTTTATTGTCCTAAATCATCAATGCTATCAGGTAAATAAAGTCGCGCTATAACAAACTTAACCTTTTTAATGTAGCAACCAACGGGGGGTATTTTCTATTTGTAGAAAATACCTTTTATTTTTATAATCCTGTTGATACACGTGCATATCCAATAAACACCTATTATCACTCTTTCTTATTTTTCTCTTATTCGATTGTAATATAAAATAGAATAAGAAAGGTTATTGAACACAGAATACTGTACAGAGTTTTATTACAAAAAACATTAAAAATCGACTTTTCCCACTCAGAATGTAGCGTGTGCAGAAACGGATAAAAAACAATTATTTTTCATAAGGCTCTAACAAGCGTTTGTGTATCCAAATAGCGGCTTGTAAACCTTCTCCCATCGCTACCGTCACTTGTTCAGAATGAGCTACAATGTCTCCTGCTGCCCACACGTTTGAGACATTTGTTTCTTTTGTACGCGGATTTACGATAATGTGCTGATTTTCTAGAAGTTCTGCTCCGAGCTCATGCGCTAATTCTGTTCGAACTTTATTTCCTCCGAACGCTAAAAAACCTCTTTCTCCATAGATAAATTCATTGTTTTCGAGGATGACTCCTTTTAACATGTCTGCTTCAGCTATGACTTTTTTTATTGCCGCTTCTTTATAGGTAATTCCCTTTTGCATCAAAGTATCTGCTAAAGGTCCAATTTCTTTTTTATCATGATTAATGTACGTAATGTCATTTGTCCAATATGTTAACGTAAGAGATAAACTGGCTCCTGCTTTTCMTGACCCTAGTACTAATACCCTTCTATTATTTACTTCATACCCATCGCAGTCGGGACATACATATACGGTTGTTCCCATGCACGGATATAGCTCTTGCTGAAGTTCAGGCGGAATCCGATCTACGACTCCCGTCGCAAACAGTAAAGTAGCTGCTTCGTAGTTCGCAGAGTTTGTAATGACGTTAAACCCTTCTATTTCTTTTTCACACTGAAGGACACGCTCTTCTGCAAATTGAATGCCGTAGCTTTTTGCTTGCTGCCTTCCCGTTTCTCTTAGAGTTTGCCCGCTTATTCCCTCAGGCCATCCCAATATATTTTGATAATTTTTGCAAAGATTGGAACGGCCATCGTTTGAATCAATAACCAATACACTGCGCTTATATCTTCCAAGCTGAATAGCGGCTTGAAGTCCTGCAATTCCTCCACCTATAATGACACAGTCATACTTGTCTGCCACAACACATCACCCCAACTTTTACTATTTTCTAAACGAAAGCTTCAGTTTTTCATTATCTGTTTTTCCATTATTTTTATACGCTTTATTGCCTTTATTTTTTGAAGTCATTCTACATACAAAAAAACCGCCTCGGCAGCTGCCCTGCCTAGAGACGGTTTTTTATAAAATGAAAAAAGACGATATTACTCATTTTTCTTTCCTGCTTCTTTTTCATTAATTTTAGTAATCAGCTCTTCTTTATATACTTCACTATCTTTCCCGTAGCGTAGACGACTATAACAGTTGGGACATAGTGCCGCAGCGTCCTTTGGCTTAGCGAGTCCGCTCTCTGAAAGCTTTGAAAGATAGTACATTTGCAAAAAGGAGCTTCCATCTTTTGCGATAAACGGCGCGCTTTCTCCGCAGGCTTCACAAATACCTGCTGCGCGTTTGTGAACATATTGTTTAAGAGCTGCCGTTTGTTCGTAAATACTTGTCTTTTTTTCTTCTCCTAATGCTATATGGCGAAGCTGTTCAGTTGAATAAGGTGAAACATCCAGCTTTGCTGCTTTTTCCTCAATCACAGGATTTCGTTCAAGTTCAAAAATAATAGCTTCACGAAGCTCTCCGTCTGAGTCCCACATGATTTCTAATTGATGATTAATATACGTCACTTCATCAATGAACTCTACTACTCCAGGCTCCACGTAGTGAAACAAGTAAACGGCTTTTCCTGATAAGAAATGTTCACGAAGCGCTTTATTGCCTTTAATGAGCTGCATCGATCCTCTTTGGCCTTCTCCTGTATAGAAAAAAGCGGTTTTATCTCTGTTCCACCCGTGTCCTGTTCCGTATTCACTTCCGCTTTCTTTTGTGAAAATAAAAATACATGGATGCGCTTTCGGGGTTGATATTTCGCTTTGTTCCTGTCCTTTATAAAGCTTATGAATTTGTTTTCTGCGATAACGATGTCCTTTTTGAAAGAAATCTCCGCGCTGTAAATCCGTAATCAATGAATTGCCTCCTACTGCGGTCCTGCTTTTATAGTACTTATAGCTCTACTATACACTAATTTTTGTTTTCTTTGCAGATCGTTTCTTCTATCTATTGGATTTATATCATACAAAAAAAGCAGCTATATGGGCAGCTGCTTTTTTGCGATAGTCAATTTTGCACCGTATAGTCTTCTCCTAGCCATTTTGTGCTGAGTTTTTTTAATGTACCGTCTTTTTTCAGCTTTTTAATCGCCTGATCGACTTCCGACTTTAACTTTTCATCTTTTTTGTTAAACATAAAATATACTTTTGAATTAATCACGATATCTCCAACCGTTTTTTGCTGAAATTTCAGCGCTTGATTGCTAAAGTCGATGGAAAATGGTGTCGCAAGCGTAGCATCTGCCCGGCCTGTTTTTAATTGAGTTGTGGCATCATCCGCACCTTGACCGGCGTAAACTACATCGATTTTATTGCCGTGTTTTTGATTGTATTTGTCTAGATAGACAGCCGCATTGCTTGTAGCTCCTACAATCATTTTTTTACCTTCTAAATCTTTTAATGAATGAATATCATTTCGATTTTTAGGAACTGTTACATAAAGCGGAGAATAATTATATGTTTCATCATTAAATAAAAACTTTTTCTTTCGCTCAGCGTTCTGAGCCATGTTATGAGCAATCATATCAATTTTATTACTTTCTAAGCTGAGAAGCAGATTTGAAAATTCCATCGTTTTAAATTCAAATTTATAATCCTTTAGCTCTTTGTCGATTGCTCTTACTACTTCTACATCATAGCCGGTCAGTTTGCCTTTATCATCAATAAAGCAAATATTAGGAAACTGAGTGCCCGTTCCAACAACAATCGTTTGAACATCTTTTTCTTTCTTTTCTCCTGCACTTGAAGATGCGTTGGTTCCGCAGCCTGCCACGCTCACAGCTACTACAATTGAAAGTAAAAACAACCAATATTTTTTCATACGTTCCTCCCCTTAATTACCATATTATGTAATAAAAAGAGGCTCTTGAGGAAGCAGCTGCTTCCTCAAGAGCC
>NZ_JBFULJ010000262.1:0-4750 GCF_056400385.1 Priestia sp. P5_B4 | reverse complement strand
CTCTTGTTCTGTTATTACTTGTTCTGAAAGCAAGTAATTTTCAAAAAGAGCGATAGCATCTTTTTCCTGGAGATGTTCTTTCTTTTCATTTCCTGATTTATACGTTTGTGCGTCGCCTTCAAAATGTCCGTAATTTCGATACGTTACACATTCAATTAACGTTGGCCCTTCCCCTCTGCGGGCTCGTTGAATAGCTTCTGCAGCTGCTTCATAAACTGCTATCACGTCTTTTCCATCCACTCGTGCCCCTGGAATGTTATAAGATGCGGCACGGTCTGCAATCGCGCTGCAGCTCGAAGCATAAGAAAATGGAGTTGCCTCTCCGTAGCCATTATTTTCAGCAACAAAAACAACCGGCAGTTTCCAAATGGCTGCTAAGTTAATTCCTTCATGAAACGTCCCTTCATTGCCCGCTCCGTCTCCAAAAAAGCAAACGCTTACATCTTTTGTCTTTTTATACTTAGCAGTTAAAGCAGAACCGCATGCAAGCGGAAAGCCTCCTCCTACAATTCCATTTGCCCCTAAAATTCCTTTATCTAAATCCGCGATATGCATGGATCCGCCTTTTCCTTTGCCTAACCCGGTTACCTTTCCAAAAAGCTCAGCCATCATTCCATCTAAATCGCCGCCTTTAGCAATACAATGGCCGTGTCCGCGATGAGTGCTTGTAATACTGTCACTGTCATTAAGATGAGCGCACATTCCAACCGCTACCGCTTCTTCACCTGCATACAGATGAACAAAACCAGGCAGTACACCTTTTGCGAAAATTTGATGTACTTCATCTTCAAACTTTCGAATTTCTACCATTTTCTGATACATCCAGCTGGCTTTTTCTTTCGTAAGCTTTTCTGTTTTGTTTTGAGCAGTTTTCATTATGGTAAGCCTCCTCATTTGATTATCAAACTTCACTTAACTACTATTGCAAGTACCGTGCCAATAGTAAAATCCCTTTATACTAGCAATCTATTATTGTATTTGGCCTCATAAAGTTAGACAAAATTGGACACTGTTCCAACTTTGTCTAACTTTGTCCAATCTTAGAGGAATCAATTATGTAAACTGAATTTAAGGTGCATAATAAGTGTGTGGGTTGAAAATCACATTGAATAATTAGCGAGAAAGCTTTTATGTAAATATGATATAATGCTGAAGGAATCGTCTTAATTTTGAGGAACACCAAGGCTTTTAAAGGAGGTCGGTTAAAGAAAAACGGGCTTTATAGAAGTTTTACCGTAAAGTTGGATGTAAATTAAACAATGAAAGATGAGGTGAAAACCTGGAAAACATCCAAAGTTTTTGTCATCTACACTTCGTGATGTCTAGATGACATATCGCCAGGTTACTGTTATGCACAATGCAATTCAACACATTACAAATTTTCATGTATACGCAGCCATTATTATATTTATCATTACATATTTTTTAATTATGACTGAAAAGATCAATCGCGCTTCAGCAGCTCTTTTAGGTGCTATATTAATGATTTTGTTAGGCATTGTTGATTTTAATAATGCTATTACCGAACACATTCAGTGGGAAACGATTGTCCTTCTTATGGGTATGATGATTCTAGTCGGCATTACAAATAAAACGGGCGTGTTTCAATACGCAGCCATCAAGTCTGCTAAAATCGCTAAAGGTGATCCAGTTCGAATTCTAGTTATTTTATCAATTTTAACAGGCGTCGGATCTGCTTTTTTAGATAATGTAACGACGGTTTTATTAATTGTTCCCGTTACTTTTTCAATTACTACTATTTTAAATATTAATCCTTTTCCGTTTCTTATATCAGAAGTGCTGTTTTCAAATATTGGGGGAACGGCTACTTTAATAGGCGACCCACCTAATATCATGATTGGAGCAGCAAATCCTCATCTTGATTTTAACGCTTTTTTATTAAACTTAGCTCCTGCAGTGCTAATTATCGGTGTTGTTACGCTGGGGATTCTTGTTCTTATCTATCGCAAAAAATTAAAAGTAGAAGATAGCAAAAAGCAAGAGCTGATGAGTTTAAATGAAAAAGATTATATTCAAGATTCCGTTTTAATGAAAAAATCGTTAACTGTACTCGTCTTAACGATTCTAGGTTTTACCCTGCATTCCGTTTTGCATATTGATGCGGCTATGGTAGCCATTACAGGTGCTGCTGTACTATTGGTAATTGGATTAAGAACTCATGATGAAGTAGAAAGCGCGTTTGATTCTGTTGAATGGACAACCATTATTTTCTTTGCAGGTTTGTTTGTTCTTGTCGGAGGCTTAATCGATGTAGGCATCATCAAAAAACTGGCTGCTGGCGCTTTAAACGTTACAGACGGCAACATCGCACTGTCAGCTTATCTCATTTTGTGGATTAGTGGAATTGCTTCAGCTGTTATTGACAACATTCCTTTTGTTGCTACAATGATTCCACTTATTCAAGATATGGCTCATGGAATGGGAATGAGTCCTGATTCTGCTCAAATCAATGTACTATGGTGGTCACTGGCACTAGGAGCATGTTTGKGCGGAAACGGTACGTTAATTGGAGCGTCTGCTAATGTAATTGTAGCTGGCATGGCTGTAAAAAAAGGACATAAATTTTCGTTCATGGATTTTTTGAAAATTGGAGCTCCAATCATGCTCGTATCTCTTTTAATTTCAACGTTATATATCTTCCTTCGCTATCTTTTATTTATGTAAGGGAAGAAAAATTAAAATCTACGCGAACAGTAAAAAAGACTTCTCAGCTGAGAAGTCTTTTTTACTGTAAATACGTGCCTCAAGCAGCCCAGACGAAGTTGATAATAAAAGCGGCACTAATGATATACATAATCCAGTGAATTTCCTTTGCCTTACCGGCTAACAATTTAACGAATGTATAAGATAAAAACCCTAGCGCTAAGCCTTCTCCGATACTAAACGTTAACGGCATCAAAATAATGGTACAAAAAGCAGGCACAGCATCTGTTATCTCGTCTAAAGGGATGTTTTTGATTTCCGTTAACATGAGAGCTCCAACCATAATTAAAATAGGAGCTGTAGCAAAAGCAGGAATAATGCTAATTAATGGCGTAAATAAAAGACTCACTAAAAACAACATGGCAACGACCAGTGCTTTAAGGCCCGTCTTGCCTCCTTCTGCAATTCCCGCAGCATTTTCTACATACGCGTTCATTGCGGTAGATCCCATAGCAGCACTGGCTACTGTCGCAAGAGAATCTGCCATAAGCGCTTTATCTAACCCTTTAATTTCACCTTTTTCATCCATTAATCCAGCTTTTTTAGATAATCCAATCATCGATCCTAAATTATCAAACAGCTCCACAAGTGTAAATGAAAAAATAATAGAAAAAAGACCGTAATGAAGAGCGGATTTAATATCCATTTGTAAAAAAGTTTCTGACATGCTCGGCATTGAAAATGACACCACGCTGCTGATGCTTTTAGGTGCTTCTACTATGCCCAGCACCATCCCGGCAATTGATACCAGCAAAATGCTAATCAGTGCAGCTCCTTTAATTTTTCGAGCAGTTAATACAGTTACCGCGATAAAACCTAATAAAGCAAGGAATGGGCCCAGTTTTGTAAGCTGACCAAGAGCTACTAAATTTTCTTTGTTGCTTACAATAATGCCTGCTTGCTTAAAACCGATAAAAGCAATAAATAGACCGATTCCAACAGAAATAGCACTTTTTAAAATAGCGGGTATCCCTTCAATAATCTTCTTGCGTAAGCCTGTTATCGTTAAAATAAAAAATACAACCCCTGAAATAAATACGGCTCCTAAACCTGTTTGCCACGTTAGCCCTTCACCCAATACCACTGTATACGTAAAAAAAGCGTTCAGCCCCATTCCTGGTGCTACTGCAATAGGCATGTTCGCCCATAATGCAAACAAAAGAGTAGCAAAGACAGTGGCAAAAATCGTCGCTGCAATTGCCGCTTCTTTTGGAATGCCTGCATCTGCTAAAATCGTCGGATTAACAAAGATAATATAGCTCATCGTCACAAAAGTAGTAATTCCAGCAAGAATTTCTGTTTTTACATCTGTTTTGCGTTCGGTTAAATGAAACAGCTTATCCAACCATGAAGGGTTAGGTGCTGATTTTTTTATTAGTTCCATATGCTGAGTTTCAACTTTTTCATTTATCGCCACTTGCTTTTCACTCCTTTAATTTTCGATTCATCTTCTTTTAACTAGCTTTTACAGCTCCTCTATAAAACAGTGTGTTTTTAACCATTCCCCTCTCTTTTTCACGGCTCTTATCTTCTGTAAACAGAAGATAAGCATCCGTTTTTTACGTATTTTGCACAACAAACGATTTCATCGAACGTTTTGCAATTTATATAGCGAAGTTATTTAAAGCAAATAACCGTACAAGAATTCTCTGTGACAGGATCATAGTCTCTAAATAAAGAAGTGACCTGGATATCAAATAAAAGCTCCACTTTTTGCTTTAGCATTTTTTTATATTTAGTCGACAAAGCGGCATCAAGAGACATCACTAATTCTCTATATTCTTCACTAAGTGCTTCTAGTGCCGGCATTCTTTTTGATTGAGCTAGTATAAGAATTTTATTATCAATAATATCTATTTTTTGAGTATTCACGCCTACATGAAAAATTTCTTGGCTAATTTGAGTATACAAAGTAGCTATCTTCTTTTTAGAGATCGGCTCCATATGCTTCACCTTTTTCATTGTTAAAAATATGTTTTTGCTATATTGTTTTCACTTGATTATTGTCCTTTGACCAGCTGCCGAC
>NZ_JBFULJ010000261.1:0-4752 GCF_056400385.1 Priestia sp. P5_B4 | reverse complement strand
ACATATAATAGTGTATTAGATGACTTCTATTAATGTCTCATATGTATCGGGAGGAATTATGAAAATACATCTTCGTTCTCCTCAGATCGTTTTTGATGATCTCACCGTAAATTCGGTTAAAAACAACGCAGGAGTTTTTATAGGGAAGAATGTGCAACAAAATTGGGAAACTACAATCAGCAGCAGTAATTCAGGTTTTGGAACAATTTTGGGAGATGATAATCAACTATCCTATAACACACATCTTGTTCTTGGTGAAGATGATGTAAATGATTCTTTTGAACAGGTCAGAAAGGAGGATTGACTCTACGTTTTTATTCATCATTCTTTTTAGGGATTTTCGCAATGGTGGTATTATTTAAAATTTTATTAGAATCACCAACTACTTTTCCGAAACCATCAGAAATTCGACTTTTATGATTCCACTTATATTGAATATTAACGCCGTAAAATAGGCCTGAACTATTTTGAATTTTGTTTACTTTAATCGAATGATAGTGAATATTAGCCATGGACAACACCTCACAGACAGAAGTTTGCTTCATCACATTCAATATAAAACTGAAAATACATTATCTTATGTTTAAATTCTTATCTGTTCACCTCAAATTGAACGTCTCTTTAACCATTTGAGCTTTTACGTCTTTTCTATGATACTTACTCCGTTTACGATAAAAGTATTCCTGTCATTACCTTTTAGTCTATGTTAATAGCTGCGATTACACCCTAAAATAAGCTAGCAAAAAACCATCTATATAAAAGATGGTTTAACTCTATTACTAATCTATTCTCGCCACTCTGACAGAATAATTAATAGAGTGCTTAAACGGGTATTTGCAGAACCCGTTTTTCCTCATTTAACTTTGTGTAACAGGGGCGTTGTTGATATCTATATTTTCAGAAAAATAGGAATCAACGACATCATTATCGTTAATGATATTTACAACTTGAGAGGCAAAGTTGTTATAGCCGATTATTTCACCAAACCCCGTATTACTTTTCCAATTTACTTGCCAATCTGATTGAGTATTTTCCCCTGTGAAAATACCAGAATTAGTAGAAATATACGTAACATTAAGATTAGTAAATTTTATAATCAACTTTTTCAACTTCTTTCATCTTCTTTTTCCCTAGAATTGAGAAACGGGCTGAGGATTAATATTTTCCGGCTGGGTAATTGGAATGTCACAAACATCTTGATCATTGATGATATTCGTACTGCCCAGTATAGCTGAATTTACAGAAAATCCGTTTCCTAAGTTAAATTTACCTTGGGAATTCCAATCTGGCTGGCTATTTTGACCCGAAGCAATTACTGAATTGGAAACCATACTTACCACATTTATTTGGTTAAAAATGACGGAAACAGGCATTAGTCAATTCCTCCGTTTTCTAAAATTTTAATGTAGTATATGCTTCCTTCTAAAGTATGGTTCAATCGATTTTCTGCAATCAAAAAATGTTAGTTAGGTCTTACAGCTATTCATTTTATCTATTCTTCTTATAAATCGTTTTACACTGCCCTTAATCAGCAAGCCTGAAGGGAGGAAATTATTGATTATCCTTAATAAAGAAAAGTATTTAGTTATCTTTGTGCACAGCTATGTTTTTCTTTTCAATTTGCATTTAGAACATAGTTTTATCAAATAAATAAAGAGATTGAGACATAACGAAATCAATCTACAGACAAACAAACGGGATAAATGGTCTAGTATGGATCGCTTGTTTCACCGGTGTTGATTTCGACGCAAGACGTCGCTTTCCGCGGACGGCCAATGAGCTTCCTCGCCACTTTTGCTCCTGCAGGGTCTCACCTCTTCCGCTTTTCCTCCAGAACTCTTCACCTTAGAAGCACCTACATACAGCCTACGTTMACCCTACCAATGAAAAAATCCGAACGTGTTTGATTCTTGATGGAGAATCAAACACGTTCGGATTTTCTTGTCCCAGCTTTTTTTAAAGTTCTTTAATATATTCAATGACCGAATCTGGAAATTCGTTTCGAATTCCGCAATTTCCACAATAAAATCCGCTATATTCGTCTGTCGCAACGTACTGTCTTAAAAGAAACAATGTTAACCTGTTTGGGAGACCGCATTCTGTGCAAAACGCCAGGTATTTGCTGCGCTGTCTGTTTGCTGACATACGTTTCATCCTTTCGATTAACTATAGAAAGCGTTTTCTTATTTATATGGAGCTTTCTTATTAGTTTATGACAGCAATTACGGTCTACCTCCAATTATTGTCGCGACGAGAAGGGCGGAATAAACGCAGAATTAAATTAATTATAAGCACAATAGCTAAAATGTTAATTAACAACCCAAAAATCCCGCCCAGTGCACCCATATGACCAAGCAAACCCCCAAATAACATTCCTGCCAGGCCGCCATAAAGCAGTCCACGGGCGAATCCTCCTCGTTTTGAACGGGTAACTCCTCGATTTACAGTTCCATTTCTGCGGTTTGAAAAATTAGACCTCGGCTCATTTTGTCTAACGCTTGGCTGTCTATTAAAGGACCGCTTCCCCGAACGATACGACCTTGCACTTACGTTATAGTCATCATGATAGGAAATATATTCAGCTAAGGGAGATAAACTTAGCGAAAAAATCAATGCTACGGCAATCATTATTTTTTTCATCTGCTTTTTCCTTTCTTCACCTAATAGTAACTGTTTATTATAGTACGCTGTTTCATGCATATCATACGCTTTGACACAAAAGGGAAATTCAGCTTCATACAAAATTTTTAATCGGGTATCATAACGTTATACTTTGCCCTAGAAAGGAGCGTGCATGTACATGATACGAAGAATTAGCATACTGCTTTTTACACTGTGTTTCTTATTTAATGGAGCCCTTCCTGCACTATGTAAAGCGGAACAAGTAAAAAATGTAGCTGTGCGTGACCGTTTGCTTTATCAAGGTAATAACCAACTAAAGCAAACCGCCCTAACATTTGATGATGGACCAGATCCGCGCTTTACTCCACATGTATTGGATCAATTGAAAAAGCATGGTATTAAAGCAACCTTTTTTCTTATTGGGGCAAAAGCTCACGAACACCCTGAGCTGGTGAAAAGAATGGTAGCCGAAGGTCATGCTGTTGGGATTCATACCTATTGGCACCCCAATTTACTAAAGGAATCTACTGAAAAGTTTCACTGGGAAATTGCCAAAACTCAGGCTATTATTAAAAACATTACCGGTTTTGAAACACAGCTGTTTCGTCCTCCATATGGAAATTTAACGAAAGAAATGATCAACGAGCTGCCAAATGAAAATGTCTATGCGATTAACTGGTCTTCTGATTCATTAGACTGGAAGCAAATCCCAGAAACAGAAATCACCAATAATGTATTTAAGAACATGCATGCCGGAACAATTGTTTTGATGCACGACGGCGGCCATTGGACCATGAACCTTTCTAACACCGCAAAGTCACTGGATACCATCATTCCTAGACTTAAGCAAGAAGGATATCATTTTGTGACCGTCCCAGAACTTTTGCACATCCCTTATCCAAAAAATTAAGCTCCAAAGAGTTTCTGATTTAGAAACTCTTTGGAGCTTTACGATTTCCCTTGATAGAAAGTAAATATGCCTCTCCTACAAAAAGAGCGTGTCAAAAGATCTAATTTAAATCCATCTTAACACTCAAAAATATGCCTTATTTCTTCAAAACATTATCATACTAAAGATACAAAAAGAGACATTCTTTTTTTGTTCCATCCCTCTACAATAGAGGGAATTTACGGATAACCTCTAAAATAGGTTTTAAGTTGCATGATTAGGAGTAAATATTACTATAACTACTCTCATATTTTTAGACAAGCTGCATATATATAAAATGAGAGAGTCGAACGCATTCCACATATCCCTAAATTTCTTCTTCTCACAAAAAAATTGACGAACTTTTTTTGTCAACAGGTGCGTATAGATATGATAGAATTCCTATATAATGACCTGGATTCATTTCTAAACAAGGAGTTTTGACTATGATTAATGAACAAGAGACGTTGTTATTTATTAAAGAACTTGGCCGCTTGTTGAAAGACTATCAAAACTGTTCAAACGCCTCTGTAAAAAGTGAAATATATAAAGATATCGTGTTGTTGAGCAATGTTATCCAGTTAGATCACGTGAACGTTTCTTACGCTTAGAAAATCCTTTTTATTTCTTTATAAATTTCAGTTTTTCTACTATAACTACAGAAAAGGAAGAAAGGAGACGATTTCCATCCATCTCCTTTCTTCCTTTTCTCGTTATCGGTTTTTGTGGTTATTTAGAACATAGTTTTATTAAAATTATTGTAGAGTTTTTCGAGTGTCTTCGGTCCAACTATTCCATCTACCTGCAGATAAAGTGCTTGTTGAAAAGCTTTTACCGCTTTGAAAGTGGAAGACCCGAATATACCGTCTGCGCCTCCAAAAAGAGAATAACCTAAGTGAATAAGCATACGCTGAATTAACTGTACGTGATTTCCTCGATCTCCGTATTTAATTAACATGCTTGAAGCCTTTGGCGTCTGTTTTTTAGGTCCTTTTCCACTTTGAAGCTCCGACAAAGATAAACTGAATGTATATTGAAAATGAGGGTAATCTTTTAAGCTTGTCCAATCTCCTCCCCATTCCAACCCAATCCTTTTTCCTATCTCTCCCGCTTTGTTCCATCTTCGATCAATGGTCCAGTCAACTTTTCCGTCGTTATCAAGCAGCGCAATGTCAAAAGCTAGTCCATAGTTATGATAAGAA
>NZ_JBFULJ010000260.1:0-4755 GCF_056400385.1 Priestia sp. P5_B4 | reverse complement strand
GTATATCATATTTTATTTGAGGAGTGGGGAAAATGAGCAAAACAGCAGTGAATGTAAAAAGTGATGTGCAAGCCGTATTAAACGAATTAAAAAGCAAGCAAATTCGTAATGTGTTTTTCGTCGCATGTGGAGGATCTTCTGCGATCATGTATCCAGCTAAGTATGTACTAGATCGAGAAGCTCAACATATTACATCCGATTTGTATAGTTCGAACGAATTTATCCACCGCAATCCGCAGCAGCTGGGAAAAGACTCCTTAGTTATTTTATGTTCCATGTCAGGAACAACTCCTGAGACTACAGAAGCAGCTAAGTTTGCTAAAAGCAAAGGCGCTTATGCTGTAGCCTTAACAAATGAACCTACTTCACCTTTAGCACACAGCGCAGATATTTTTATTAAGTATGAGTGGGGCAATGATATCGATGCTTTTGAAACAAATTTAGGCGTTTTATATCAGCTTGTATTTGGTCTCTTATACGTAGCAGAAGAAAATGATAAATTTGCAAAGTTAGTTACTAGCTTAGAAAATCTACAGTCTGTTTATGAAAAAGCTCTAGAATACGAAGCGAGCAACGCAAGGAAATTTGCTGAATCACATAAATCCGAACCGGTTATTTATACAATGGCCAGCGGCTCGAACTATGGAGCAGCCTATTCATTCAGCATATGTATCTTAATGGAAATGCAGTGGATTCATTCTCACGCTATTCACGCTGGAGAGTATTTCCACGGTCCATTCGAAATTATTGATGAAAACGTACCGTTTATCATCCTAGCTGGACTAGATGAAACGAGACCTTTAGAAGAACGCGCCTTATCATTCTCTAAACGATATGGAAAGAAATTAACTGTTCTAGATGCAAAAGCATATGACTTCGAAGGAATTGATAAAGATGTGCAAGGGTATATTGCTCCTCTTGTATTAAACCGTGTACTGCGTCAGTATGCCGAAGAATTAGCTGAAGCACGCAATCATCCTTTAAGTAAAAGACGCTACATGTGGAAAGTAGAATATTAATAATCTCCTAATAAAGATAGAAATCTGTATATTTTCCTTACGAGTTATACTATAATGTTATAAAACATTATAGTATAACTTATATATGAAAGCACTTACAATAAGGGGGTTTCTATATGAAAAAGACAAATTTAATCTTAGCCTCACTTTTAAGTTGTTCTTTAATGCTCGGGGGGTGTGCGGGAAAACAAACGTCTTCAGACTCAGACACAGGAAAGACAACATTAACATTCTTTCACAGATGGCCAAAAGAACCTGAAAAAAGCTACTTTGAAGAAGTTGTAAAAGAATTTGAAAAACAGCACCCTGATATTGATATTAAAACAGAAGCGGTGTTAAACGATTCGTATAAAGACAAAATTAAAGTTATGACAGGCACTAATACCCCTCCTGATGTGTACTTTTCTTGGAGCGATGAGTTTGCTAGACAATTTGTCAGAGGAAACAAAGCCTTAGATTTAACCTCTTATTATAAGAAGGATTCAGCGTGGTCTTCCAAGCTTGTTCAGTCTCAAATTAAACCATATACCGTTAATAAGAAAATTTACGGTGTTCCTGTCACAATGGACGGGAAAATGTTTTTTTACAACAAAGATATCTTCGATAAATTAGGATTAAAAGCGCCTACAAACTGGAACGAGCTATTAAATGTTTTAAGCGTGTTAAAAAAGAAGCATTATACAGCTTTAGAATTTGGAAGCCAGGATACGTGGACCATTTCTCACTACGTAGGAACCTTGAATCAGCGCATGGTAAAGCCTGACGTTCTTTCAAAAGACTATAATTCAAAAACTGGGACATTCACGGATAAAGGCTATGTAAAAGCTCTAGAAAAATTAGAAGAATTAGTTCCTTACTTTAATAAAAATACAAATTCGATTGATCATGAATATGCAAGACAACAATTTTCAAATGGAAAAGCAGCTATGTTTTATGCTGAAACCGCTGAAATTAAGCTTTTCGGTCCAACGAAATTTAAGATTGGCATGTTTAATTTTCCTAAATTAGAGGATGGAAAAGGAAATGCTACTAATTTAACTGGATCACCTGAAGGGTTTATGATTTCTTCTAAAACAAAGCATCCAAAAGAAGCGATGGAATTTCTTGAATTTTTAACATCAAAACAAATGGGTGAAAAGCTAGTAAAAGAAGTAGGGAAATACAGTGCAGTAAATGATACAGCTAACAGCAGTAATTCAACACCGGAGCAATTAGAAGCAGTAGATAATATTTTACAAGCCAAAGAGATGGCTCCATGGTTTGATATGGCAATCGATGCTCGAATTGCAGATGCTTATTTAACAGGGGCTCAGCTTATGCTAAATGGTGATAAAACACCTAAAGAAGTAATGAAAGATGTGCAAAAAGCTGCAGCGAGTGTTCGTGCTGAATCTAAAAAGTAAGGAAGTGAAAAAGCGATGTTAAAACGCAATAAGCTAACCCCTTATTTATATCTTCTTCCTGCTTTTGCTTTTTTACTACTTGTGTATATCCCTATTTTTCAGAATATTTGGGATAGTCTTTATGAGTGGAGCACATTTTCACCAGACAAAGTTTTTGTAGGAATAGATAATTATGTGCACTTATTTAAAGACCCTGTCTTTTATCAGGCACTCAAAAATAATATTCTTTATGCGGTCATTTCAATTATTTTTCAAGTGGGTGGAGGTCTAATTGTGGCTGCCGTTTTAGAAGATAAACTTATTCGAAGGTTTTCTCCTTTTTTTCGAACGGTTTATTTTTTACCAGTAGTCGTTTCGATGACCGTTATTGCCTTGTTGTTTACTTTTTTTTACAATCCTGAAGTAGGGCTTTTAAATCAAATGCTCAAAATGATCGGATTAGACTCATTGGCAAAACCTTGGCTAGGAGACAGTAATACGGCTATTTATGCAGTTATTGCTATATCTCAGTGGCAGTCTATCGGCTATATTGCCATGCTGTATATTGTAGCGATACAAAAAATCTCACCTGAATTGTATGAAGCAGCTGAAATAGACGGCGCTAATAAATTTAAAATGTTCTTTCATATTACTGTACCGCAAACAAAAGAAATGACATTTGTGGCTGTTATTTTAACGCTCACTGGTGCTTTTACAGTATTTAATGAACCTTATATTTTAACTGGAGGCGGACCGGGTACATCATCTGAAGTCCTAAGTACGTATTTATACAAAACAGCCTTTTCGAAAGATATGATGGGCTATGCTTCCTCAATTGCTACTGTCATTTTAATTATTACGCTGTTGATTTCTCTTGTTCAAATGAAAGCATTTAAAACAGGAAAGGAAGACGCTTGATGCAGATGCCTAAAACAAATGTCACCTTACCTAATGTTGTCAATACAGCCACTAAAGAAAGAAAAAAGAAGAGCTACACAGGTGTAACGATAGTATATGTCGGATTGATTGTCTATTTTATCGTCATTGCGTATCCTTTGCTTTGGATGATTATAAGTTCTTTTAAAAGCACGGATGAAATCTTTACGCACAGCTGGTCTATGCCGCATACTTGGCTAATTGAAAATTATGTGACAGCGTGGAAAAATGGAATATCTTCTTACTTTTTAAACAGTGTAATCGTCACGGGCGCGTCTTGTTTTTTGACGGTGCTGGTCAGTGCGTTAGGAGCTTATGGACTATCACGCTTTGAGTTTCAAGGAAAAGCTTTTGTCCTCATTATATGTCTCGGAGGGCTTATGCTTTCTCCTCAGGTAAGTTTAATTCCTTTGTATAGCATTATTCAAAAACTTGGAATCTATAATACACACTTGGCCCTGATTCTGCCTTATGTTGCTTATCGAATTCCTTTAACCATCTTGTTAATTCGAGCTTATTTTCTTTCGATTCCAAAAGAACTAGAGGAAGCAGCTCGGTTAGATGGATGTACAAGCTTGGGGATTTTATTTCGAATTTTTATCCCAATGAGCACGCCCATTCTATTAACAACGACAATTTTGACAGCTTACTACACATGGAATGAATTTATGTTTGCCATTATCTTTATCGACGACGACAGTTTGCGTACAATCCCAGCAGGATTAATGCAATTTAGAGACGCTTTGCAAACAGATTGGGGGGTATTACTAGCTGGACTCACCATTTCAGCAGCACCGATTGTTATGTTGTTTTTATTTATGCAAAAATATTTTATCCGTGGCATTGCTAACGGAAGTGTTAAATAATAGGAGGACAAGCAGATGAAACTAATTGGAGTAGGGGATAATGTAGTAGATTACTATAAAGATCAAGGAAAGATCTATCCAGGCGGCAACGCGCTAAATGTGGCCGTATTTTATAATAGATTGAGCAATCATCAGTCTTCCTATATGGGAATCGTGGGGAATGACGAATCGGCAGAGCATGTAGTAAATACTTTGCAGCAAGAAAAGATGGATATTAGCAGAGTAAGAAGAGCTGTAGGAGAAAATGGAATGGCGGTTGTAACACTTGATGAACAAGGTGACCGAGTTTTTGTAGGATCAAATAAAGGGGGCGTTCAATCTAGATTAAAACTAATGCTGAATGAATCGGATTTAACCTATATTCGCCAGCACGATCTTCTTCATACGAGCGTTTTTAGTCATTTAGAATCTGACCTTCCGTTGCTACATAAAATCATTGATATTTCCTTTGATTTTTCTACGAGATACGATGAGGAATATTTACAGCAAGTATGTCCATATATCAGCTATGCATTTTTCTCAGGAAGCAGCCTGCCAGAAGAAGAGTGTATG
>NZ_JBFULJ010000259.1:0-4761 GCF_056400385.1 Priestia sp. P5_B4 | reverse complement strand
GACAATATCTTTTTTATTTTCTTTCTTTGATAATTCTTCTAAGGAAGAGACTGATATATAACGAAATCAATCCACTCAATAGCTAAATATGTGAAAGCTACATTCACCATACCTATAAAAAATCCGAACGAGTTTGATTCATAATCAAACTCGTTCGGATTATCCTTCAACTAAACTGGTTTTGCAACAGCCTCTTTCGTTACTTTTGCATAGATATAGTCTTTATTTTTTTATGTTCGTTTTTTACTAATAAGCATGAAACAGCAAAGCTTAGTAATGCAGCTAAAAACGTTCCACTGTAAATAATGTGCACACCTGATGCAAGAATTTCATGCAGCTTTGACAGTTCTTCTGCTGGTACTCCGCCTGTCTCAAACGAAGCATTTAAATTCTCTTGCCCTAATTTCTTTGCTTGTGAAAGTGTCACTAAATTAAAGATTGTACCAAACACCGCAGAACCTAGCGTTTGACTAAATGTATTTGTAAACGTATTAAGAGCCACCGCTACTCCTCTTTTGCTAGCCGGGACCGATGATTGAATAACTAGCATAAAAATAGGCGTAATAATACCCATTCCTAACCCAAGGACCCCAACGGCTACATAAATTAAAAATACGGGTGAGTGAGTGGAAACTAAAAACAGCATAAAACAAGCCGTACTTACAATTGCCGTGCCCAGCGTAAGGATGGAGTGCGTTTTAAGACGCCCTACTAAATTCCCTGAAAGCAGTGAACCAATCGTCCAGCATACTGGCATAGGCATTAATACAAAACCAGCAGCGGTTGCACTTTTCCCCAGCACTCCTTGACTCCAAATTGGAAGGTAGACCGTAATACTAATAACTACTGATCCCACAAGAAGTGTTAATAAGTTTATAACAGATACACTTCGAATGGAAAACAGTTCAAGCGGGATAAGAGGTTCGGGAGATTTCTTTTCTATATAAATAAAGCCAATGAATGTTAGAACAGCTAGAACAAATAACCCTATAATGGTCGGATCTCCCCAGTTTTGATGCTGACTTCCGGTTAAAAGCGCGTATAAAAACGCAATTGTTCCCACTGAAAACGTCACCGCTCCAATATAATCGATATAGCGTTTTTCTTTTACCACTTCTTCTTTATAGTTTACTAAAAGAACAAAAAAAGCCATTAGTCCAAACGGTATATTTAAAAAGAAAATATAGCGCCAAGACAGCGTATCCACTAAGAATCCTCCAAGAAGAGGCCCGAGAACTCCCGCAACTCCCCAAACTGCGCTAATCCACCCTTGCGCTTTGGCTCTTTCTTTTGCTTCTTCATACAAGTCGCCAATAATAATCATTGTAAGCGGCATAACGACCCCGGCGCCCAGCCCTTGGATCGCTCTATAGACAATTAATTGCTGCATCGAAAAGCTAAGTCCGCAAAGTATCGATCCGATTAAGAAAATAATGATTCCAACAAGCATAACTTTTTTGCGGCCGAATAGATCCGCTAACTTTCCGTATATAGGTGTAGATACAGCAGTTGTCAGCATATAAATGGCATATACCCAGCTAACTAGCTCAATGCCCGACAAATCACTTGTAATTCTTGGAACAGCCGTACTGACAATGGTTCCTTCCATTGCAGCTAAAACAGTGACAAGCAGCAGCGCTGTCATGATTCGTTTCCTCATCTTTCTCTCTCCTTGCAACTGCGGGCATACCATGGTTTTTCTTATAGAAGATAAAAGCGGTTTCAATATACGGATACCCTTTTAGCCTTTATATGTATGTGATGCCCCGCATATAGTTGCTGCCATATGCAGCCAAATAATTATTTTACTATAAATTTTTCCAAAGCGATAGATAATTTCAAAAATATGACTTTCCTCTCATTGATAGAAACATGCGTACATGATGTTTTATTTCCTTTTTAAATTGCAAAAAAGCACCCCGTAACACCTGGTATGGGATGCTTTTATATATTTTGTATGATCAACTTAAGCGGGGATCTTTTAATAAACGTTCCATTTCTTCCATATGATTTGTTTCATCTGCAATCATATCTTCAAGCTTTACAACAAGCTCTGTTAACCCTAACTCTTCCGCTTGTTTTTTACGCTCTTCGTAGCGCTGGATAGTTTCTTTTTCAGCCTTGCTCGCTTCTTTAAGCATTTCCGTTACGTTTGAGACGTGCTTCACCTCAGCTGGCTTTGTTGTTGGCTCACCGCCAAGGTTTTTGATTTTTTCTGATAAATAAAGAGCATGTCCTTGCTCATCAGGAATTTCTCCTTCAAAGAAAGGTTTTAAAATTTGATATTCTAGGCCGGTTACTGTAGACGCATAGTAAGTGTACTGAATAACCGCCGAATATTCACCCGCTAAATCGGTATTAAGTCCCTCTATTAGTTGTCTCATTTTCTCTTCCATTTGAATAAACACCCTTTCATTTGCTGTTAGTAGACATGTACCCTTTCTATCTAGTCCTAAACCACAATAAGGCGATATTCTGCTCCTTCTTTTTAAAATTAGGGAAATTACTGAAGAGGGCGAAGATGTTTGATTTCTATATTTTTAAAGAGAGACGTTCCTCCTTGAGAGAAAAGCGTAATTCCTTGGTCGTTGTGACGCGGAAACACCTCGCTAGAATGCACGGTTTTTCCATCATCAACAAAGACTTCAATGCTTGATTTATCTACCAATATCTTCAAATGAACATTTTTCTTGCCTGCATCAAAGTAATCACGGCTTTCCACATACTTTTTGCTTTGATCAGGCTGATTGCTATAGCTTCTGTTCACATATGAGACGTTATCTTTTGCAAAAATGCCCACATCAATGTGCCGCTTTTGATCTGCGGACTCTCGAAGTCGTAAGCCTACATTTTCTGCATCTGACCATGAAATATCTGTATCAAGCTGATAAGCTTCACCTTTTACCTTTAACTTTTTCTCTCCGTTTACTTCTACTTGTTCAACAGAGTTTGTTGAATCAGTTAGCTGATTTAATTCTTCGACAGGCTTTGATAACAGGCTGTACTGATCGTCTTCTTGTTTTGAAAGCTTAATTTCCCGGGTTACTGAATCGAAGCCGTTAAACCCTTCTTTCATCGTTGGCGTCTTATCTGGATAATCCCAGTTGTTCATCCATGCAAAAGCGTAGCGTTTTTCTAAGGAACCTTTATTTTTACCGTCTTCAAACGTTACTGCTCCGTACCAATCGAAACCATGATCGAGCCATTGCGGCTCGTCCATATCGGGAGTGAATGTTGTTCCATCGTAATTTCCTGTCCAATAAGCATAGGTGTTTGGCTTTCCGCTTTCTTTTCCATTTGCACTTGTCCCGAGAACCCACTTAACTGTCCCGTCATCTGCCTTCATTTGAAAAAGATCTGGACATTCGGTAATGCCAATGTCTTTAGTTACAAATCCTCCCGTATACGTCCAATCCTTTAGATTAGAAGATTCATAAAATCCGATTTTTTCACCTTCTGACATGACGAGAACCCACTTGTCATGTTCATTATCCCATATGACTTTGGGATCTCTAAAATCTTTGGTGCCTGGATTAGGCATGATAGGATTTTTGCTATRTGATTTAAAGGTTTTTCCTCTATCGGTACTATACCATAGATACTGTTCTTGCTTTTGTCCATCGGCAGAAGGCTGGGTCATAATGGCTACAATTGCGTCTTTACCAAAGCCTGCTGTGTTATCTTTATCCTCTACAACGGATCCGGACCATATATCGCCATTTTTATTTGTATACTTTGGAATAGCTACTCCTTCATCTTTCCAATGAACCAAATCTTTAGACGTTGCATGTCGCCATTCCGTCCCGTTCCCTTTAGGATAATCATGATTGTATAAGTAATAGTAATGATATTTCCCGTCAAAATAAATGGGCTTTTGAGGATCATTTTTCCATTTATCAGGCGTACTAAAGTGATACACCGGGCGATAAGTGGATTCACTTTTATTCTCTTTTTCTTTTCCTTGGTCTTTTGTATCCTCTTTTTTGGATACGGCTGTTATAATAAGTCCGGCTATTATAACTAAAAGAACGGCAAGCGTTATCCATTTATAAGCACCTTTTTTCTTCAAACAAACCCCAACCTTTCTCTTTTTTGTCTACATCGAATAAAACAAAAGAAAATGGTGATTACAATCACCATTTCCTTTTATTGCTATTGCAAAGCGCTCAGTCTTCATCTACTGTTAACTGACCTTGCTCAAGAACACGATCTTTTACAACAGATGTTTTTGAACCGTCAATGTTCACTAAGAAGCTTGGTGCAAATGTAGAGTGGTTGTCTTCATAAAAGCCTCTATTTGTCATGTAGCTTGTAATAACGACATTATCGCCTTTTGTTTGAGGTACAGCAAAGTGAGAATACGTGAATGTTTTATCATTAGGATCTAAATCCATATGAAGAACTAATCCTGTATCATTTAAAGGCTTATATTTTCCTGTTAACGTATTTGAAACATAGCCTAGCATATACACATCATCTTGTCCGATTCCATCAATCGTCATTTTAGATCCGCGAGAAYCGGTGAACAAGTACCATTTTCCATCTTTTTTGAAAATGTTTGCACGTTCAATTTCGTCTGTAACTGTGTTTGATGTAATAAGCGGCTTCATTACTTTTTTGAGCGTATAGTCATCATTTAACTCAATAATGCCCAAAGCCCCGTTTGCTAAAGAAGCTTTTTCTTTATTAGATCCTTCAAGAAGCYTTTTCTTTTCAGATTGGAAGAAAGGATTGTTCCCTCCGTAGTATGCTCTGTTATAT
>NZ_JBFULJ010000258.1:0-4794 GCF_056400385.1 Priestia sp. P5_B4 | reverse complement strand
GCGAAGGATTATCCTTGGCGCTTTTGGATTGCCAATCACCCGTTTGTATCGAAATTCAGGTGAACAAAAGGCGAATTGATTTATTAACGAAAATAAAAGAAGCACCTCTTTTTAGAGGTGCTTCTTTTTGCTTACGCCCACCACATTTGTGAGGGAGTTTCTTCAATTAATACACTTTGTAAGTTTGTAACCGCGCGTTTAAATCCTTCTTCAATCGACATGATTGGATCTTCATGCTCAATGCTGACTACATAATCGTATCCGTATGTGCGAAGTGCACTCATCATATCAGACCACTCTTTTACATCATGTCCGCACCCTACGGATCTAAACGTCCATGCACGCGTTTGGACTTCTCCGTATGGCTGCATATCCGTCAGGCCATACATATTAATATTATCCTGGTCCAAGTACGTATCCTTTGCATGGAAATGATGAATCGCATTTTCTTTTGCTAAAATTTTAATAGCTCCTACCGGATCAATTCCTTGCCACCATAAATGACTTGGATCAAGGTTAGCGCCAATCGCTGGACTTGTTTTTTCGMGAAGCTTTAGGAGCGTATACGGAGTATGAACTAAAAATCCGCCGTGAAGTTCTAAACCAATTTTCACATTATGCTCCTCCGCTAGTTCTCCAATTTCTTTCCAATAAGGAACAAGCTTATTTTCCCATTGCCAATTCAATACGTCTCCATATTCGTTAGGCCAGGGAGTAACAGGCCAGTTTGGGTACTTCGCTTCTTCGTGATCTCCTGCTGTTCCAGAAAAGCAGTTAACCACTGGAACATCTACTAGTGATGCTAGTTGGATGGTCTTGCGAAGCGTTTCGTCAGATTCTTTTGCAAAACTTGCCTCAGGTGAAATAGGATTGCCGTGGCAGCTAAATGCGCTGATTGTAAGTCCGCGGTCTTTTATCTGCTTCATATAGGCTTCTCTTTTTTCTTCATCTTCAAGCAGCGCATCTAGCGGACAATGGCTGTTTCYCGGATAGCCGCCCGTTCCGATTTCAACAGCATGAAGACCTGCTGCTTTTACTTTATCTAACATCTCTTCAAAAGAAAGATCCGCAAATAAGACCGTAAATACTCCAAGTTTCATTTTAATTTCCCCCTGTGCGATATATTTCGTCAATAATAGCTGAGACTTGAAGCGCTTCTTGTGGCTTTACCACTAATTCAGTATTTCCTTTACACGCTTCAACGAAATTTTTAGCCTGACTCAGGCTGTAATCATCTTCTCCATCTATCCAAGGTGACGTACTGTTCATGAGCATACCGTTTTTAGACGTGTATAGTTCAAACGGAAACACGCTTAAACCGCCATCTACCCCTGATATACTTACGTGCTCTTCATCATCTTCGATATTAGCAGCCCAAGAAGTTTCTAAAAGAAGCGACGCTCCATTTTCAAATTTAATATAGGCCGTTACATGATCATCCACGCTGAATGTTTCATGATCAAATGCTCCCCATTGATTTAATTGGTTAGGCGTTTTACTCAGGTCATTATATGTACTTCCCAGCACTTCAGTATGCTTTGGGTTTCCCATCAGCCAAAGCGTTAAATCAAGCAAATGGCAGCCGTAATCAATTAAGCTGCCTCCTCCTTGAAGATCTTTGTTCGTAAATACCCCCCAACCGGGAACCTTTCGGCGACGCATTGCTCTGACACGTGCAACTAATGGGCGTCCTACCTCTGTCATCATTTTTTTCGCTGCCTGCGCTTCTTTCATGAATCGGTAATGATACGCAATCGCTAACTGCTTACCTGATTCTCTAGCAGCAGCAAGCATTTCTTCACCTTGCTCTTTAGACATCGCCATTGGCTTTTCACATATGACGTGAACGCCTGCTTTTAGCGCTTCTACTGCAAACTCGGCGTGAAATTTATTCGGTGTACAAATACATACAGCATCCACTTCTTTAAACATATCTTTGTAATCAACAAATACGTGAGGGATATTATGCTCATTGGCTACCTCTGTGGCTCTTTCACTATTAATATCGCTAAGCCCCCAAATCACACATTCATCACCCAGTTGTTTGAATGCTGGGATATGCCTACTTACAGCAATCCCTCCTGCTCCGATTATGCCAATTCTCACGTTTTTCACCTCTTACACGCGCGTAATTTGTTTCGTTTGACTTGATTTTAAAGCTGCTAAAATAACAGCAAGTGATTTTAATCCTTCTTCACCAGGAACAGGAGATTCTTTATCTTCTGCAACTGCATCTACAAATTGTTCAATGACGTGAGAATTACTTTGTCCGCCTTCATCGTTCGACTGGATTTTTCCTAATTCATAGTTCACCACTTCACCCGTTGCATATTGTGCAACTAATGAATACGTCGGATCGTCCTCTAAACGAAGAATCCCTTTCTCTCCGTAAACAATCGTGGAGTTATCTTCTTTTCCATTGTAAGCCCAGCTTGCCGCAAGCGTCCCGATAATCCCGCTTTGCGTTTTTAATACGCATACAGCATTGTCGTCTACATTTGCAAAGTCTTTTGCATTGCTTTCTACAAATGCACCGACTTCTACAATTTCTTCATTCAATATGTAGCGGAGCATATCGGTTTTGTGAACGCCTAAATCCCCCATAGCCCCAATAAACGCTTCGTCTTTTTTGAAGAACCAGCTGTCTTTTCCGTCCACGCTCCAACCTTCAGGACCGCCGTGGCCAAATGCCGTACGGAAACTGTAAATTTTACCGATTTCCCCTTTTTCAATAAGTTCACGAGCTTTTTGATGAGAAGCTACAAAGCGCTGATTATGTCCAATCATTAGTTTTTTACCGTTTGTTTTTGCTGCTTCAATCATTGCTTTCGCTTCTTCTTCTGATGTTGCCATCGGCTTTTCACACAGGACATGAACTCCGCTGTTTAACGCTGCAACCGAAATAGGCGCATGAAGATAGTTGGGCGTACATACGCTCACTGCTTCCACTGTACCGCTTGCTAAAAGTTCTTCGTAGTTTGTGTAAGCTTTTACACCGTACTGCTGCGCTACGCTGTTTGCACGTTCTGTGTTTATATCGCAAACGGCTACTAATTCTACTTGTTCATTCATCTTATATTCTGGTAAGTGACGGTGTTGCGCAATGCTTCCGCACCCAATAACGCCAATTTTTACTTTTGCCATCTTTCCTATCCCCTTTGCTTAAGCATTATTAATTAGTTTTTAACAGCGATTGATTCAAGCGGTTGCGCATTGCCGTAAACAGGACGTTTTCTCTCTGCTGGCTTCGCCCATTTAATAGCATTCATAATGACACGCTGAATGTCTTTGTTATGGTATGTTGGATATGTTTCATGTCCAGGTCTGAAATAAAATACTTTTCCGTTTCCGCGTTTGTACGTGCAGCCGCTTCTGAAAATTTCTCCGCCTTCAAACCAGCTCGTGAAAATCAGTTCATCAGGTGCTGGAATATCAAAGTGCTCTCCATACATTTCTTCGCGCTCAAGCTCGATAAATTCACTAATACCTTCCACAATCGGATGGCTCGGTTCTACTACCCACAAGCGCTCTTTTTCATCTGCTTCACGCCATTTTAAGTCGCAGCTTGTGCCCATTAACGTTTTAAAAATTTTAGAAAAGTGACCTGAGTGCAAGACAATAAGCCCCATACCGTCTAGCACGCGCTGCTTTACTTTCTCAACGATGTCATCTTTCACTTCGTCATGTGCTAAATGACCCCACCATACTAAAACATCCGTTTGATTTAATACTTCTTCAGTCAACCCGTGTTCTACTTCGTCTAATGTTGCGGTGTGTGTACGAAACCCTCCTTCTTCTAAAAAAGAAGCGATGGCACCGTGAATGCCTTCAGGGTAAATTTCTCTTACAACCGGATTTTTCTGTTCATGACGATTTTCATTCCATACTGTAACATTAATCATTTTCATATCCCCTTTTTTTGTGAATGCTAACTTATATCCCCTTTTTTCATAAATGCTAAACTTTGGTTAACCGGTTAACTTACTGCGGTTCACCCGCGCTTAGCAGTCGAATCTCGAATAATAAGTTCAACCGATAATTTCACATGCTGCAGCGTGCTGAAACGGTGTTCAATTGCTTGAATAACCGACGTCGCAGCTACGACTCCTTTGTTAAATACATCTTGACGAATGGTTGTTAGACTGGGAGATGCATAGCTACTAAACGTTATGTCATCAAACCCTACGATTGAGTAGTCCTGCGGAATTTTTTTCCCCTTTTCTTGCAGTGCTTTCATAATTCCAAGCGCCAGCGTATCAGAGGAAGCAAAAACCGCCCGAATATCCTTATGATCTTTCAGCAGCTTGTTCCCTAAATTGTAACCGTTATCAAACGAACTTTCGTTCACTTCAAAAACAAACGTCTTTGATGGCGTAATGCCCGCTTCTTTTAATGCTTTCTCGTAGCCTATATACCTCTTTTTATCCACTGGACTATTGACGAGGTGATGAGCAACAAAGGCAATTTCTTTGTGCCCCAAATTCACTAAATGTGTTGTAGCTAGATATCCTCCATACTCATCGTCTACAGAAATATGATGATAATCACGTTCGTACCTTTCATATGTATCTACTAGCACAATCGGATTCGATAACGCTTTCATTTTCTCATACAATCGATGCGGGAAGGCTCCTAAAAACAGAAGACCATCAATATTTCTCGTTCGAATCCATTTTAGACAATCAGCTGGGCTACTCGCTCCAGATATGACTAGATCATAACCATGCTTACGGATTACATATTCAATTCCACTAATCATTTCACTGTAATAATGGTTATCTTTAAATATAGTAG
>NZ_JBFULJ010000257.1:0-4811 GCF_056400385.1 Priestia sp. P5_B4 | reverse complement strand
ACATGACGCTTGTATCTTCGGCTGATCATAACTTCGAGCTTGAACACAAAGACGCATCAAAAGGAATCGCATTAACATACGTTGTAAAAGAGCTCGGCGGCTCTCTTCATGATACCATTGCTATTGGAGACAGCTTTAACGACGTATCCATGCTGCAAACGGCTGGAAAAGGAATCGCTATGTCAAATGCGCACGCGGAAATTAAAGCACTAGCTGATGACGTTACATTAACAAACGATGAAAACGGAGTAGCTTCCGTTATTGAAAAAGTGTTAGAAGCACAGCTGGAAGTACATTAAAAAAAACGCTTGGCATTTGCCAAGCGTTTTTAAATCATCATGCCATAAATACCGACAAACCAGCTAAACAGCGCAACTAAAAACAACAGCCATGCGCTGGTTTTCTTTCTTTTTTGCCACTCGATTGCTCCTAAAACTAGCATCGTTAAACCTAAAAGTATATTTAAAAACGAAAGGAACTGGTAACTGTGAGTGAGCATGATATAAAGAGCCAGTCCAACAGTAATAATTGAAAAAATAAGCTGTAATGCTTTTAACAAAAAATCTCTCCTTACTTGTAGTTCACTTCTTCATTCACACACGTCACTAAAGGCTTTTTTTCAAGACCTAAAAGCAGGTTCTGGACGGCTAAATCTGCCATACGATTGCGCGTCTCGTACGTAGCACTTCCAATATGAGGTGTTACTAACACGTTTGAAAGCTGCAGCAGCTTGTGATCTGCCGGAAGCGGCTCTGGGTCTGTTACGTCCAGTGCGGCATACGCAATTTCTTCATTTTTCAGCGCTTCGTACAGTGCTTCCGTATCCACTAATCCCCCGCGCGCTGCGTTCACAAAATACGCGCTGTTTTTCATAGCTTTAAACTCGGCTTCTCCGAACATGCCTTTGCTTTTATTTGAAAGCGGCACTAAGCATACGATACAGTCAGCTGTGTGAAGCAACTCTTCAAATGAAAGGTATACGGCATCAAGCTCTTTTTCTGCTTCATGCTTGCGGCTTCGGTTGTGGTAAACGATGTTCATGCCCGATGCCTTTGCTCGTCTGGCAACGGCGCTTCCGATATCGCCCATTCCAACAATACCAAGCGTTTTTCCAAATAAATCAACGCCAAATACCGTTTCCCAGTTTCCTTGTTTCACTTTTTCATAGCCTTCATGAATGCGGCGAGCTGCCGACAGCAAGAGACCAAACGTTAAGTCTGCCGTTGCTTCTACTAGCACGCCTGGCGTATTACTAAACGGCACCCCTTTTTTGGTGCATGCTTCGACATCTACACTGTCATAACCGACGCCTGATTGAGAAATAACGCGCAGATTCGGCGCTGCTTCTAACAGCTCTTCGTCCACTGTGATGTGGCCGATATTAAAAAAGCCGTCGGCATCACGAAGCCAGTCGCGCAGCGTTTCTTGTGGAATCTTTCCTTCTCCTTCCCACATTTGAATATCGCAGTGCTCCGCTAGCTTCTCGTAAGCATTTGGCCACGTTTTTCCAGACATAACAACTTTGTATTTCCCCATGTGTATCTCTCCTTTTCCTTGTTCACTCATATGTATGAATAGTAACTAGCTATCCTATCATAAGCCTACTATAAAGATGAAACTTTTTCCATTCAGTAATCGTATTTATAGTAAGGGGGAATACGAATGTTTGAAGATGAAATGATATTTGAAGATGATCCGTCCGGAGATGACATTGTTTTTGAAGGTGATGTGCCCGATGACGTAAGCGGAGGCGCTTTTTTTCCAGACGACGCGTTATTTAACGGAATGCCTGCGTTGGTGATGCTGTTTTTTGTTATTATTATTGGTATTTTTCTATTTTCTATTTTTAAAGGAATCGGCACTTGGAGTAAAAATGAGCAGTCTCCCCGTCTATCTGTAAAAACAAAAATTACGGGCAAACGGACAAACGTCCACCGCCATGGCGGTCACGCTCACGAACATCATCACTCTCACACGTCTACAACTTACTACGTAACCTTCCAATTTGAAAGCACCGACCGCTCTGAATTTACTGTTTCAGGCCGCGAATACGGCATGCTAGCAGAAGGCGATGAAGGAATGCTGACGTTTCAAGGAACTCGTTTTTTGGATTTTCAAAGACATCCAAGTGAAGAACATACAGATGCTTAGCTTATGACCTCTTTTTTAGAGGTCTTTTTTACTGGAATGAGGCATTTATACAGCAAACGACCTATTTGTGCCCTTTTTACATTCTGCAAGAACGTTATTCAATACAAAAACATACCGTGTAACACATTCATTTAAACAGGCAGGTGATTTTATGTATTCTCCTTATTCAGGCAGCGGTCTCTACTACGGACATTACGGCGAAGCCCCTCATTCGCACCCCATTCAAACAATACTGGCGCAATACTGGCATGAAACCCACTATCCAGGTCCACATAAAAAATATGTACACGTGTATTATCTTAACCCGGCTTCTCTTCATTATTATCCAACCTACCAAAGGTTTTTGTAAAAACTGGTGATTCCCAAACTTTTGTATTGTAAAATTAATCCATACACTTATTTATTAGAAAGGAGGCTAAAAAACAATGCGTAATTCTACAGCAAAAAATAGTGTGATAGTCACCACTTTGCTTTCTGCCCTATTTTTCTGCTTCATTTTAGTTCTTGGTTCGCTTTCTCCTCTAGCAAATTCAGGTCCCAACGTTAATACGTTCGGCTCAACAGGGCTGTGGTTATCTCTTGGCATGATTCTGTTTTTATATTTGTTGCCGTTAGCTTTTTATATGTTGGGAATCAATTTCTTAAAATTTATCATGGCCGCTTTTTGCAGCATCGGCCTTTTAATCGCTGCTAGTACTCTATTACTGATGCCGGCTCTGTTTTTATTCGGATTAGAAGATTTCTCAGGAAGTTTATCTTCAATTATAGGAATAATGATTTCTTGTTTAGGCTTGCTGATTACGAATATTGTGTGGTTTGTTGCTGCGTTTAAAAGACCGTCAGCCACCGTGCAGGAAAGCGTTTAAAATGGTGAAGAGATAGCATACTAATTCCAGTTAAAGACGAACAAATTGGAGAAATGAGCTGAACTGCTTGTTACACCGCTGCTGATTTCCGTGCAAGACTTCGCTTTCCGCGGGCGGCCGCTGAGCCTCCTCGTAGCTTCCGCTCCTGCGGGGTCTCACCACTTCCGCTTTTCCTGCAGGAGTCTTCGTCTTGTCCTCCAATCACCAGCTAGAAGCAGCCACATACATGAAACTATCAATAAAAAATCCGAACGAATTTAACTCTCTATTAAGGTTCTCCATTCATCGTTCGGATCTTCCTTCAACTAAAATACGTTTGTCCCAGCCTCTTTTTATAGCTCGGTAGGCAAGTAGTGCAAATACATATCCTGGCAGTCTTCGTGCTGAGACAAAACGTCCATTGTTTCTTTACGAGGTTTCGTATAAATAGTCGCATAGTCTACTTCACCCTGTGCAGGATTTACTGGAAAAGCCAGTTTTTCTTTTTTTAGTGAAAAGTCGGCCTGCACTCCCTCTTTATTTCCTCTCGCGTCTAATCGAATCCATTTCTCCTCACTTTTGATGTAGACAGCATTTAACGCATGAATACAGTAGCCGGTGTCTAACGTATCTCCAAGTATCAGTCTTTGATAACAAAAGCCTGTCGGAATCTCTTCTGCACGAAGCAAAGCAGCTAATAGATTACACTTGCTGTAACAAATTCCTTCCTTTTCTTTTAAAGCCTCTGAAGCGGTTTTCGTGATGATTTTGCTTTGAATATCCCAGGAATGAGATACTTCATCTCTCACAAACTMATATGCTTTTTTTATGTACGCTAGGGAAGAATKAGGCAAGCCGTTTTTGAGTTCGCGAACCTTTTGCTGAATCAAAGGATGTGTAAAGTTCACTTCTGGAAGTTCTTGCGTGTAGTCCTCTTTTTCCAACGATTCACAAATTAATTTCATTTACTTTTTCCTCCTCTTATATTCATCATATGTTTTTTTATACATAATATTGAATTTTATTACATATTTTTATATAATGAAAGACCACTTAAACGGAAAACGATAGCAGATACAAGATTGAAAGAGGTTTTGTTTTTGGTGACGTTATTTTTAACAAATGTGCTGCTCGGTCTTTCGATTGCCCTTCCCGTTGGTACGGTGACAATTGAAATGACAAAACAAGGTTTAAAAAACGGGTTTCTTCACGGATGGGTTGTCGGACTCGGAGGGATGACGGTTGATTTATTATTAATTGTGCTTCTTTACTCTGGACTGGCTTCTGTTTTATCGGCTCCTTTTATACAGCTTATCATGTGGCTTATAGGAGCGCTTTTCTTACTTTATATTGGCTATGACAGCATTAAACATGCCGACCGTGATATAACAGCTCCTGGAGAACACGTAAAAAAGTCGTTTGCCTCTTCTTATGTGAACGGGATCTTTGTTGCGATTTCTCCTAGCAATCTCATTTTTTGGCTCAGCGTGTTTGGAACGGTGCTGACCAATTCGCTTCAATCCTCTCATTCTTTTCATTTCCTGCTGATTGCTGCCGGAATATTAACAGGGATTTTAATTCATGACCTAGGCTTAATGACGATTGTCTCTGGAACTAGAAAAGTACTGAATCAGTTTTATATTAAATGGGTTTCGATTGCGGCAGGATGTATCTTAATCGGTTTTTCATGCTATTTTCTTTACCGATTTATTGGGAATCTGCGCATGTACTTTTAATGTTTCTACATATTTTATGACGTGCTATATCCCCTCTTTATCTAGTATAGAGAGGGAATTTTTATCATCTATCAGGGAC
>NZ_JBFULJ010000256.1:0-4815 GCF_056400385.1 Priestia sp. P5_B4 | reverse complement strand
GAATGATGATGTGCGGAGGAATGGTGCTTGTAATGACGGTGTATAACATGTTAATGAATGATGTCATCGGGCATATCACCCTTGCAGAAGGTATTTTGAACTTGGTTATCACGTTTGTAGTCGCAATGGCTGTCGAAACTTTTTTCGTTGGTCCCGTAGCAAAAAAAGTAGCATTTTCACTGCCGTTTGATAAGTCTAAACAGTTAAAAGTCGTGTTGATTTTGTCATCATGTATGGTTATTGGAATGGTGCTTTCCATGTCTGTATATGGATTAATTACGATGTCACTTACGAAAGGCCTGCAAGGAGAGCCGCTTCTTTCAAGCTATGCATTTATCGTGATGAAAAACTTTATCGTAGCCTACCCGCTTCAGCTTCTTATTATGGGACCTTTAGTTCGTTTATTGTTTATGAAATTTGTGAAAAAGAATCCGGCAGCGGCTTAAGTCAAAACCCTAAGAGCGCCTATTTTCTTAGGGTTTTGTTATGCAAAGCTGTTTGGTAAGAAGAGAAGAAAATTCACGTAAAGCCGCCGATACAAAGGCATCTTTTCGCGTAATAAAAAAAGTGGGAACCTTTCTATATGGCTGCGGCAGCGGAGTTAACGTTAATGAATGGTCGTGATGAGATACAATGGATTTCATCATTACAGCTACGCCCATACCAGCTTTTACACACCCAATAATCGCTTCAATCGTACCAAATTCTAATATCCGTTTTGGAAACACGCCTTCTTTTGTCAACAGCATTTCTAACGTATGTCGATATGCGCATCCGCTGCTGAATGCTAATAAATTCATATCGTTTAGGCTGTAAAGAGAAGGAAGAGGGTGGCGGCTCACAAGTACAAGCTCTTCATCTTGAGTAAATAAAGAGTTTAGATCAGGATGTTCACAGCTGCCTGCAACAAATGCGCCTTCAAGTTTTCGGGTTAAAACCAGGTGAATAAGAACATCGGTTGTATGTGTTTCTAAAATGAAGTCTACATCCGGGTAGGCAGTGCAATAAGTAGAAAGCAAAGGCGGTAGCCGAAGAGCCGCGGTAGATTCAGTTGCACCTATTTTTAAAGGCCCTATCGGCGTGTGCGCACTGCTTCGAACAGTTATAGTGGCTTCATTGGTTAAACGAAGAATTTCTTCAGCATAACGATGCAACAGCTCTCCGCTAGAAGTTAACGTTACGCCTTTACCGCTGCGTTCAAATAGCTGTGTGCCGAGTTCAGCTTCTAGCTGCTGAATGCGCATCGTCACATTCGACTGCACATAGCTTAAACTTTTGGCAGCTTTTGAAATGTTTTTTTCTTCTGCTACCGTTGTAAAAACAAGCAAATCTTTTATATCCATAAAATCTCCTCCTTCAGCTATCATTTTTATTGATGACTTTTATCTTTATTCCTTATTTTACATGATACCATTCCTTCTCTACACTGAAAGTAGAGGTGGAGGAGAGAAAATGAGCAGACAAAAAGCTTCTTATAAGTGGATGATTTTATTTATTGCCACTCTTTCTCAGGCATGTGCCACGTTTGTCACCTACGGAGCGGGGCCATTGGCCGCGTTTTGGCAAAGACTATATGATTTATCGCAGTTTCAAACAGGACTGCTCGTATCAGCTATTCAAATTGGTCCGATCTTTTCCATGCTGCTTTTTGGAAACTGGATGGATCGTTATGGAGAAAGGTGGCTTGTAGGAGGAGGATCTATTTTGCTGGGGGTAAGCATGCTTTTTGCCTATAGCGCTGATCATTATTTGTATCTAACAAGCGTACTTCTCGCAGCAGGCGTGTGGTATGGAACAGCACAGCCAGGAGGAAGCAAAGCAGTGGTGAAGTGGTTTCCTTCTCATCATAGAGGCCTTGCCATGGGGATTCGGCAAACGGGGATACCGATTGGAGGCGTTGTCGCTTCAGCAGCATTACCGCTGCTGTTTCATCAATACGGCTGGCATGGGGCTGTTCTCGTACAGGCAGCGGCAGCTATCGGAGGAGGCATTCTTTTTTTTGTATTCTACCGAGAGCAATCATCATCGTCAGAAAAAAAGGAAACATTTACGCTTCGTCATAAAATCAAGCGCATTTCTCAAGATAAAACGCTTTATCCGCTGTTTTTTGTAGGTGTTTCAATGATTTCTCTTCAAATGATTATCGTTGCGCACTTTATTAGCTATTTAACGAAAGCCATAAAGATGGATTTTGCTTCAGCTGGCATTCTGCTGAGCATCACACTGTTAGGCGGAATGGTGGGGAGAATTGTTTTAGCTTGGGTAAGTGATTATGTGTATAACGGAAATCGAAGAACTCCTTTGCAAGTGACGGTTTGGATGGCTGCAGGATTAATAATAGCTATTTCTTATATTGGATTTACTTTGCCTTTTTGGCTACTAACTGCAGTTTGTTTTAGCCTCGGTTTTTTTGCAATTGGCTGGTTTAGTTTGTTTATCGTGCTAATAGCAGAAAAAGCGGATGATCGTTTTATTGGTTTAACGGTAAGCATTGCGTTAACGCTCAATCAATTTGCCATCGTGCTCGCACCGATTTGGTTTGGGCTCCTTGTGGATTGGCTCCGGAGTTACACGTTGGCTTTTAGTACGGTTGCATGCTTCATTGCTTGTGGAGGAATATGGTTAAAAAAAGAGCGAGTTCATTCATTTTTAAATAAAAACGTCACTAAATAAAAAGTGATTTAGGGCTATTTATTTAAGAATAGAGAAGACCTCTTATCCTCTAAAACGTTTCAAAGCCATGCTCCCGGGTACACACAACATTAATGAGGAGGAGATAGTATGGAAGCAAAAGCAAAGAATGTTGTGGGGGTATACAAAACGGAACAAGAAGCAATTCAAGCTGTAGAGAGTTTGAAAAAAGAAGGGTATACATCAGAAGAAATATCTATCATCGGCAAACATAAAAAGACCAAAAAAGTTCAGAAAGAAACGAATACAAAAGCAGAAGGGGCAGCAACTGGAGCACTTACCGGAGGTACGCTAGGGAGCTTGACCGGAATATTAGCAGGTGCCGGGGCTCTTGCCATACCGGGAATAGGTCCAATTGTGGCGGCTGGTCCGATTGTAGCTACATTAACAGGTGCGGCAGCTGGTGCGAGCGTAGGAGGTCTGTCTGGTATTTTAGTAAGTATGGGAATTCCAAAACAGCAGGCCGAACAATATAATGATTCAGTCAAAGAAGGCAGCTTGCTTGTTTTAGTAGACAAAGAAGACTTAGATCATGATGGAAACCCGAAAGCTCCTTTAACCGGAATGATTTTATAGAACGTAAGATAAGTAGGAGAAATCTGTCGCAGTGCGGCAGTTTTTTTTATGCGCTGGTTTTATTTAAGTGAACTTTATTGACAATAATATTCCATAATAGTTAAAAATATCAAAATATGTCATGGTGTATAAAATAATAATATGCCTTAAATTATAATGTAATATTATTGTAACAATAATGTATTTATTGTTTTATTTTGGGATCGAAATCTTGGTAAAAGCTTTAATAGAAGGATTTACGTGCAAGTTCCATCCAATAATTAACTGTTAATTATTATACTTAGTAGAATAATTTTCTAATTTATTTTCAGAAATTACTTTTTAGCAAATTATTCATGTTTGAAAGAGGGCTAAAAAGTATATTTCAAAAGTATGTTTACTTAAAAAGTTAAGCAGGTTGATTAGTAGCATCATTCATTTAGTTAAATTTCGAAAGGAGCTGCTAAAATGAGTATTCAAAAAAGTACAGATAGTTCTAGTTTAGCAGAAGTGATTGATCGAATTCTCGACAAAGGAATTGTCATCGATGCTTTTGCCCGAGTATCACTCGTAGGAATTGAAATCTTAACGATTGAAGCACGAGTCGTTATTGCAAGTGTCGATACGTGGCTTCGCTACGCAGAAGCCGTCGGGTTATTAACCGACAAAGTAGAGGAAGAAGGGCTGCCTGGCCGAACAGAAGAGCGAGGTGCAGGGCTTAGCTTTTAAGTCTTTTAATCATAAGAAAATTCATTAAATAAATAATAATAAGAGAAAAGAGGATGAAACATGTCAACAACTGATAACAATGTGCAAAATGAAAAACAAGAAAATCAGCAGCAGGAAGAAAAAACGCAAAACTCTTTAAATCTTGCTATTTTAGGAGGCGTAGTAGGAGCGGGAATTGGACTTCTTTCAAGTCCTCAAACGAGTAAAAAAGTACTCAGCCGCTTAGGACAATCAGAAATTGTACGTGCGACAGGACAAGAGTTAAGAAGAAACGCACAGGATATTCTAACGCAGCAAGCGATGGGAGCATTAAGACAGACGGCTACAGGCTATCTTGAAAAAGACAATTTAAGCAAGCTGCTGGCACCTAAAAAGAAAAAAGAAGATGCATCAAATGAACAAGGAAAKTCGCAGGAAGAAGTCAGCCAAAGCGCAGAAATGGAAACGTCTCAGTACGAAGAGCTAAAAGAAGAAAATAAAAATATGAACGACCAGCTGCAGCGCATTGAAGAGATGCTAAACAAACTCATGGACGCGAAGAAGTAAGATATCCGTCCTTAAGGGGAATTTCATGGATAAAAAAGATGTGGAGAAAGCAGCCTTAAAAGCAGGAAAAAAGATCATCGATCATACGCCTGAACCTGTTAAGGAAAAGGTAGAAGAAAAGGTTAAAGAAAAAGCGAAAKAAAAATTTGTCGAAAAAACTGAAGGGAAACTGCAGGAAAAAGCAAATGAAGCGTCAGAAAAACTGCAGAAAACAAAAGAAAAAAATGCCCAAAAGGTACACGGCAAAGGGGAAGACGCAAAAGAAAAGCTCCAAGACGTCTTACTATCAGTAAA
>NZ_JBFULJ010000255.1:0-4819 GCF_056400385.1 Priestia sp. P5_B4 | reverse complement strand
GCGTAGGACGAGGCGATGCACAGTCGTATTGCATTCTGCTCGCTGATCCGAAATCAGAAGTTGGAAAAGAACGAATGACCATTATGACGGAAACAAACGATGGATTTGTGTTATCAGAAAGAGACTTAGAGCTTCGTGGACCTGGTGATTTCTTTGGAAGAAAACAAAGCGGGATGCCTGAGTTTAAAGTAGCCGATATGGTGCACGATTACCGTGCGCTTGAAGTAGCTCGAGAAGATGCTGCTAAGCTTGTAAATTCCGACAGCTTTTGGACAGAAGATCAGTTTGCACTGCTGAGAATACAACTAGAAGCAACGGGCGTATTGACTGGAGAAAAATTTGATTAGTAAAAGAGACTGAAACAAAGTAGTTTAGTTGAAGGGAAATCCGAACGATCAATCGTTCGGATTTTTTTCATTGTGATGATGAACGTAGATTTCATGTATGTGATAGGTATGTAGGTGCTTCTAACTGTTAAGTGAAGGGCAAGGCACTTCTGCGGGGAAAGCGGAATAGATGAKACCCCGCAGAAGCGTAAGGGACGAGGAGGATCACCGGCCGGCCGCGGAAAGCGAAGTCTTGCACGGAAATCCGTAGCGGTGTAACAAGCAATCTATACGAGCTCCTTTACCCCATTTGTTCATCTTTAGATTGAAGTGATCTAGTTATGTCTCAATCTCTTTTCGTCTATAAAGATAAAAAGCGGCTCAGAGTGAAAGAGTTAGCCGCTGGTGGCCATTAATACGACGTCAATGCACAGAATACAGCATGTGAAAAATGTTGCAATTAGAAGGCAATGATTATATACTGCTATTAGTACCTAGTATTAAAAGTTCGGATGGTGGACAATGAAGCGCAGTAAAAAAGAAAGACAGCAGCTATTAAAAACGACAATTGAAGAAAACCCATTTATTACGGATGAAGAACTAGCAGACCGTTTTTCAGTGAGCGTTCAAACAATTCGATTAGACCGCCTAGAGTTGTCGATTCCTGAACTGCGAGAACGTATTAAGCATGTAGCTTCAAAACAACTAGACGAGGAAGTGCGTTCGCTTCCGATTGAAGAAGTAATTGGAGAAGTTATCGACATTGAACTAGATCAATCAGCGATATCTATTTTTGATGTGAAAACAGAGCATGTGTTTCAGCGTAATCAAATCGCTCGTGGTCACCACCTTTTTGCGCAAGCTAATTCGTTAGCTGTCGCTGTTATTAACAACGAACTAGCGCTCACAGCAGATGCGTCGATCCGTTATCATCGCCCTGTTAAGCTTCATGAACGAGTGATAGCAAAAGCGAAAGTTCTGTCAACTAGTGAAGTGCGAACCACCGTTAAGGTAAACAGCTATGTAGGGCAAGAGCAAGTGTTCTCTGGCACTTTTAAAATGTATCGTTCTACAAAGGATAAATAATAAAAAGGATGAGACGCAACATGAAACTAGCTATTGATGCAATGGGCGGAGATCATGCACCGAAAGCCATTATTGAAGGTGTAGAAAAAGCTACTGCTCAATTTAAAGAATTACATATTACGTTAATTGGAAACGAATCAGAAATAAAAAAATATTTAACAAATTCAGATCGTATTTCGATTATTCATACAGAAGAAACCATTGATGCAACTGATGAGCCAGTGCGAGCTGTGCGCCGTAAAAAACAAGCATCTATGGTATTAATGGCAAATGAAGTAGCCGAAGGTCGTGCTGATGCTTGTATTTCAGCAGGAAATACAGGGGCGTTAATGACAGCGGGACTTTTTATTGTAGGTCGCATCAAAGGCATTGAACGTCCAGCACTTGCTCCGACGCTTCCGACACTAGATGGAAAAGGCTTTTTAATGCTAGACGTTGGTGCAAACGTTGATGCCAAGCCTGAACATTTGCTCCAGTACGCTGTGATGGGGTCTGTGTATGCCGAAAAAGTACGCGGCATTCAAGCTCCTAGAGTGGGACTGCTGAACATTGGAACTGAGGATAAAAAAGGAAATGATTTAACAAAGCAAGCCTTTCAGCTACTAAAAAATGCTGATCTTAATTTTGTAGGCAACGTGGAATCCCGTGATTTGCTAAACGGCGTAGCGGATGTGGTTGTAACAGATGGTTTTACAGGGAATATGACTCTTAAGAGCATTGAGGGAACGGCGCTTTCTTTGTTTTCTATGATTAAACAAGAATTAATGAGCACGTTAAAAAGCAAATTAGCCGCAGCGGTGCTAAAGCCTCAGCTGCAGGGGTTAAAAGCGAAAATGGATTACAGTGAATATGGAGGCGCAGGGCTGTTTGGATTGCATGCGCCTGTTATCAAAGCGCACGGTTCGTCGGATGCGAATGCAGTATTTAGCGCGATTAAGCAAGCTGTGAATATGGTGGAAAACAATGTGTCTTCCACTATTCAAAAAGCCATCGAACAAACTGCTAATGAAGAAAAGGAGAGATAAGAAATGGGGAAAATTGCTTTTATCTTTCCAGGCCAAGGGTCACAAACTGTTGGTATGGGAAAAGATTTATATGATGGAACAGAGGAAGCGAAAAAGCTGATTCATACAGCTGACGAAGCTTTAGGGTTCAGTCTTTCAAACATTATTTTTGAAGGGCCTCAAGAAGAATTGACTTTAACTTATCACGCTCAACCTGCTCTTTTAACAACGAGTACAATGCTGCTTGAAGCATTTAAAACGAGCGGAATTACACCCGATTTTGTTGCGGGTCACAGTCTAGGAGAATACAGTGCGCTTGTGGCTGCTGAGGTTTTATCGTTTAAAGATGCCGTTGTTGCTGTTCACAAAAGAGGTCGCTATATGGACGAAGCTGTACCAGCAGGTCAAGGTACAATGGCAGCAGTGCTTGGCATGTCAGCGGAAGATCTAGAAGCCGTTACCGCTCAAATTACAAGCGAAGGCGACGCTGTTCAGCTTGCAAATATTAACTGTCCGGGTCAAATTGTTATTTCAGGTACGGTAAATGGCGTAGAAAGAGCAGGAGCTCTTGCCAAAGAAAAAGGTGCAAAACGTGTGATTCCTCTAGTGGTAAGCGGTCCATTCCACTCTAGTTTAATGAAGCCAGCCGCTGAAAAACTACGTGATACGCTAGAAACAGTGGGCTTTAGCGATGCGAAAGTTCCAGTCATAGCAAACGTAACAGCAAAGCCGGTTACTGACAGTCAAGATATTCAAAACAAGCTAGTGGAACAACTGTATTCTCCAGTGAGATGGGAAGAAACAGTTGAAACACTTCTTGCAGAAGGTGTAGATACATTTGTTGAAATTGGACCAGGAAAAGTATTATCAGGTCTTGTGAAAAAAGTAAATCGCCGTGCGGCTGTGTATGCTGTTAATGATCTTACATCATTAAAATCAACGATTGACGCACTAAAAGGGGGAGAATAACATGTTACAAGGGAAAGTTGCGGTTGTAACAGGCGCTTCTCGCGGAATTGGTCGTGCCGTTGCAATTGAGCTGGGAAAGCTTGGTGCTAAAGTAGTTGTAAACTATTCTGGCAGCGAAGCGAAAGCTCTTGAAGTTGTGGATGAAATTAAAGGATTAGGAACGGATGCAATTGCTGTACAAGCAAATGTGGCAGAAAGTGATTCTGTACAAGCAATGATAAAAGAAGCGATTTCTACATTTGGTTCAGTAGATATTTTAGTGAACAACGCGGGCATCACACGTGATAATCTTCTTATGCGTATGAAAGAAGACGAATGGGATGATGTTATTAATACAAACTTAAAAGGCGTATTTTTGTGTACAAAAGCGGTTACTCGTCAAATGATGAAGCAGCGCGCAGGACGTATCATTAATATTTCATCAATTGTCGGCGTCAGCGGTAATGCTGGACAAGCAAATTATGTAGCAGCAAAATCAGGCGTGATTGGTTTAACAAAAACAACTGCCAAAGAATTAGCGAGCCGCAATATTACAGTGAATGCAGTTGCTCCTGGTTTCATTGCAACAGACATGACGGATAAATTGAATGAAGAAGTGCAGGCGGAAATGTTAAAGCAAATCCCTCTTGCAAGCTTCGGCCAGCCTGAGGATGTTGCGAACGCAGTTGCGTTTTTAGCATCAGATGCAAGCCGTTATATTACGGGTCAAACGATTCACGTTGACGGCGGAATGGTGATGTAAAAAAGGCACTTTACGAAAAGTGTAATTTGGTGATAAAGTACAAAGGGACGTTTACTAGGCGACCGATAAACTTTATTATTCAACCATAGTATTTTAGATGGAAATCATCTATAATGACTTGAGGGGAGGTGAAGAACAATGGCAGAGGTACTAGAACGCGTAACAACAATCATTGTTGATCGTCTTGGTGTAGACAAAAGTGAAGTGAAACTAGAATCTAGTTTCAAAGAAGACTTAGGTGCTGACTCTCTAGACGTAGTTGAATTTGTAATGGAGCTTGAAGAGGAATTTGATATCGAAATTTCTGACGAAGAAGCTGAAAAAATTTCAACTGTAGGAGATGCAGTTAATTACATACAGAGCCAAATTTAATCTGTAGTATATGTATGAAAAGCCCCGTTAAACAGCGGGGCTTTCTCTTCTTTTTAAGAATTTCAAAAAAAGACCTCTTTTTTTTGAAAAGGTAGTGTATCTTTTAGGATACCTCGTTTTATAATGAGAGATGTTAAGAAAAAACTACGAAACAATTGAAGCAGGTAAGCGGAGGTATTTTATGCCTAAACAATATTCAAATCGAGATCGAAAGATGAACGTGAAATTCAAGCAAAATTTTGCAGAGTTTCAAAAGGAAATTGGTATTCAGTTTACAAATGAAGCGCTTCTTTTTCAAGCATTTACACATTCATCCTATG
>NZ_JBFULJ010000254.1:0-4844 GCF_056400385.1 Priestia sp. P5_B4 | reverse complement strand
TATAAAAAGGTTTATTGTTTTTTATATGTCTAAAAAGATTTATTTTTAGGTTTAAATAGACGTTTTGTCGTTAGTTTTTCCTACGTATAAAAAGGTGTACCTTTTTGTACTTTATACATCAATGTGACGATATAAACTTTACGTTATATCGTTGATTTATCAATATTTCTAGCTTTTGTTGAATCATACGTACTGTATAAAAAAGGGGACTTTTATACAAGACAATTTATGGTASTTTAGAATAAAATTTAATTATTTTTAGATGTACCCTATCTAACTAACACACTTGAACAATGGAATTACATCAATTTCTTCAAACTACTACTTACTGCATTTCATTTACCATAGTGCCGAGCTTTTTGATTGTTTTCCAATTGCGTGATGTTCCTGGAACACCTACCTTCTGAAGTTGAACAGAAAGCTTAGAATGTCGAATGCTTTGTCGCAAATATAAATAAATCTCTTTGCCCTTTATGTAACATTGCTCCATCTCACTTTTATAATTGAGTAAATGATTTATGCATTCCTTAGAAGGTTCTTTAGCTAACAAAGATATATGTACACTCTCCCCTTCCGATAACGAGTTAACTGGATAAGGACAACTGCTAATAATTTGTTCCAATTCTGAAGCTGTTCTTAAAATAATAATGACAGAAAAACCGAAAGCCCTTCTAATCTCTTGCTCCATTTGCTCTTCTAATTGTTCTGCATTTCTTTCAGACTGAAATATAACATTTCCACTTTGAATATAGGTTTTAACTTTATCTAATCCCATGTTTGTTAATAGGCTCTTTAATTCCTGCATTCTTATTAATTTGTGTCCACCTACGTTAATGCCTCGTAATAAAGCAATATAAATAGTTATTTTAGGCACCTCTTTTGTTTTATTTCATTACTTTGACATCTTAATTGTTTCGTAATTCTTTAAGCAATTGGAAAATTTGGCCTCTATGATGAGATTCATGTTCGATCAAATGGTAAACAACCCACTCAGGTGTAACGTCATAATGTTCAAGTATTCTTGGCCTACGCCAGTCTGTTAAGTCCATTGAACGAAAGTGGGAAAGAAATGCTTCTCGTACCTTATTAAGGCGGTGAAAATGATCTTCTAAGCTTTGCCCCTCGATGTGAGCTAAAGAGCCATCTTCAGAACGAACTGCTAATGAGAACAAAGAACTTATTTCGGGATCCCATTCAGTAACAAGGACCTCTTCATATAACCAATCTGCCTCAATCAATGCAATGTGATACAATAGTGTGCTAATTGTTTGTCTTTCATCAATTCTTGTATCGAGCATACGCTGGCTGATTCCATTTAATTGTGTTAGAAGCGTGCAGCGAACATCTTCTAAACACCATAGCCATCGGCCAATTTCTTCTTTATATTCTGGTAATGAAAATACCTGTAAAGCTCTTTTCTTCAACGGGATCGCCCTCCTCCTAAGTAAAGTACTTACATTCTATAAAAAAGGGATGTTTCCTTCCTTCAAAAAACATTCTTTCACCTGTTCTCCATTTTATGAAATCAAAAATGCAAACTATGTATTTGATACGTAACAAAAACGAACAGTCTTGTTACATATAACTTAATAAGAAGACAAATTCCTTTAAAATAATGTCCATTGAGTATTAGCCAAATCACTACAAATTTTTCATTTTAAAAGTAGTACAATAAATATAAAGGGATGGAAAAGATGTTATTATCACTTATGAAACCTATAAAGATGATGTGGTTTCTATTGATTTGGAGTGTGATAATACTTGTTTTTAATTCATTTATGTGAACCTTGTAATTTTGAGGCAATAACAACTCAACTAGATCCAAAATATAAATGTCCTAAGTGTGGGCTATTGACCGAAGATAGATGGATTGATGAAGAAAAGGAATATGAATCGTGAGTTTTAAGGGAGAGTATTAATGCTCTCCCATTTTAAAACATAAGAGAGGTTTATAGTGATTACACCACCTTGTCCTTATTGTGAGAGTATTGTTAATCCACCAATTATAAAGGGTGATTTAACCCATTGTGAGTTCTGTAATGATTATATGCATTGCTCGCAAGGTGGAAAGGGAAAAAGTCTTTATACTATTTGATTGATTATGAATTTATGAATATAGATCCTCTATACCCAAAAAAACTTCGCCATGTTTTACTTGCTACTTCTTCCCCTCTTCTACCATCGTAGTATGGAAAAAGAGGATTTTTCATTCCCTCTCTTGCTCTCAAACTTTTGCTTTTTTTAACGTTCCATTTCATGTGTTGTACTCCGTTTTTTTAGAATGTGCTTCACTATTCCGTGCAAAAAGTTCCGAAAATCCATTTTATGATTTCTCTCCTCTTTCCCTTTGTCATCATCCTTTTTCTTTCTCAGTACCGCCCCTCTTTTTAATCCACCCTTTTAAAAATCCCTAATGAAAAATCTTTTTTCCTTTACTAATTCATCAAATTTTTTAAGGGCTTTTAAACGTAATTGAATCAATATTTCAAATATTGACGTCTACTTTATCCGACCTCTATTTTGTAGTAATGCCCATTTCACCTAAAAAAGAGAAGAGCATAAGGGGTTTCTGCTATCACATAGGGTGATAGGCTAGGCAAAGCCTAGCAAAACCGTGATATCAAAGAAAAGCTCTCCATGTCCCTTTTACGTCCCCTTTTTAGTCTTAAATACCGTTTTTCAGATTGAATATTTTCCTTTAAATACCATAATTTTGCCCTTAGTCCCCTTTGAGTCCCCCTCTGTTTTTTCAATTCATGGCTAAATCTTGCTGCTTCTCATTCAATTTTTTTGTTTTTTTTTGCAAACTTTTTTGTTCATCTTCATAGGGCTGAATGCTTTCATCACTGGATTGAATCGCATCTTTTTTTATCGCAATTTTTGATTCTGTATCAGCTTTTCCATCGTTTTTTATTTTCTTTTTGACAACATCTTTTTCTAACTCATGTGAACCAGCTGTGAGCATGAAAAAGATAAATATTGATTTCCTGCGAACCTGCATTTTTTTAGAACAGTCGTCGTTTATAGAATAAAAATCGATTCATAAATGATAAAAAAGCACGTGTAAATCACTTGTATTGTACGCAAAAAGAAGTGGCCGTTTTGACCATGAAYGTGCGAAAAAAATAAAAAAAGATCGCTTGCTTCTGTCTTATTTTTTTCAAAAAAYACTTCAAAMTGARGTGACCCTKGAGGGRMCATTTATCAAMTATGAGGGKKCGGCGAAGGGGTTTCTGGCAMAAATGTTGTGATYACTGAAGGGTCTCTGAAGGGACTATCCTTCAATTTGAGGGTGCGCTGAGGGGGTTCCTTGAAGATTTTGCATGATATCATGGTTTTGCTAGGCTTTGCCTAGCCTATCACACTCTGTGATAGCAAAAACCCCTTATGCTCTTCTCTCTATTTTTTAAAGGGCACCAGTATTTTGGGGATTTCAAATAAAATATGGAACCTAAAATAAGAAATGTTGATCCTACTGCTGTAAAAAAACTTGATGAGTTAGCAAAGAAACATGATCAATCTCGATAGCAATTTTCAAAAAATCAGGTTCACACATTAGTTATATTTAATCAACAATTCGACTGAGAATGACATCTTGAAAATTTAATTAAAGCCAACAGTAAGATGATGGAATGTTGTGCACTTTCGATGAAAAACTTAGATGATATGTTAAAAGAATTGATGATGAAGTATGGCGATGATGAATAGAAAGGCCAGATGATTTCACTCGATATAGTCACATATTAATACATTCAAGATTACATGCTTGAAAACAAAATCAGATATCCTGGCGATGATATATCTGACATTTGTATCAGACTCAGTTACGAGTAAAAGAAAAAATGGAATGTAACAACCATTACAGAACCTCCTTCCAATGAGTTGAAAAATAATTTTAAAAAAGAACTCAACAAATTACAACTTTACGTTAACAATGCCGATAAATATGTACAAATAGCCAATGATATAGGACAATTTTAACCTTCAGAATTCAACAAAAAAGCAGCTTCTACATGAGGTAGAAACTGCTTCTATCATATTTTTAACGTGCTGCATAGGGTGATTTTTTCTCACCCTTTTTACAAAAAAGGACTACAAAAAATCACCCTACCCAGAAGAACCATTTGCGATTATCATTGAAAGTGTATTAATCAATAAATCTTCGATGTCATTAAAAATGCAGTATTATAACATATTTTAAAACACTTGAGGAGGGGAAACTTTTTTCCCCTCCCCTAACGTAAAAACCTCATATATGATAAAGGTAATTCCTGCAGCAATATAGGATCACTCATAGCTAAATATACTTGTTTTGATATATTTTGCTAATTTTTATTGAATTATGAGACTAGTTAACGCTATAATATAACTAACAAAAACGTGCGGATAGAAAAAAGACTTCAACTGTTTAAGTAGTGYWCYAMCACTCTTAAACCGTTCCCCCTAGTTACGGTAGGGAAAACACTTGTCGAAGTCTCTTGTTAATAGTTTAGTTTCGTATAAAATAAAACTTATGGCTTTATTTTATACGAAATTGACATCTATTTCAAGGGCTTAGTTYATCWAAATYACGACAYTGTTTTCCTTTCTTCAGGGAAACAGTGTCTTTTTTGTGTTCCTTAAAGGAGAAGATGAACAAATGACAAAGATATTKACYTGCTATTTACAAGATGTAAATACCTTCAAYGGACGATTTAAATGGTTATGGAAAGAGAAACCTACCCTTCGCAAAAAGAAAGAAGCGTTTTTAGAAACACTTCGTACTCATTTCAAAAAACAACAATTGGCCTTACATAAAGTATTCCCTAAAAAACGTATGGAAATGTTAGATTACGTGATTTATA
>NZ_JBFULJ010000253.1:0-4845 GCF_056400385.1 Priestia sp. P5_B4 | reverse complement strand
AAGTGGTCCCGTGGTGTAGCGGTTAACATGCCTGCCTGTCACGCAGGAGATCGCGGGTTCGATTCCCGTCGGGACCGCCATTTTAAATTTAATAAGGCTCGGTAGCTCAGTTGGTAGAGCAAAGGACTGAAAATCCTTGTGTCGGCGGTTCGATTCCGTCCCGAGCCACCATTTTAAGACGGCGATTGTGGCGAAGTGGTTAACGCACCGGATTGTGGTTCCGGCATTCGTGGGTTCGATTCCCATCAGTCGCCCCATCTTAAGTAACGCGGGTGTAGTTTAGTGGTAAAACCTCAGCCTTCCAAGCTGATGTCGTGAGTTCGATTCTCATCACCCGCTCCAAATGAAGGGCCTATRGCTCAGCTGGTTAGAGCGCACGCCTGATAAGCGTGAGGTCGGTGGTTCGAGTCCTACCTGTGGAGCCATACGGAGAAGTACTCAAGTGGCTGAAGAGGCGCCCCTGCTAAGGGTGTAGGTCGTGTAAGCGGCGCGAGGGTTCAAATCCCTCCTTCTCCGCCAGTCGTTTTAAATTTAAATATGGCCCGTTGGTCAAGCGGTTAAGACACCGCCCTTTCACGGCGGTAACACGGGTTCGAATCCCGTACGGGTCATCTTAAAAGCAGTTTGCATTTGCAAACTGCTTTTTATTTATCTTAGATAGTTTTGGTAGATACTACTTTTAGTATGTTCTAGCATATGTATAAAAGGTGCGCTTTTTATATATTTCTTCTTCAAACACACACCTGGAGAACTCCGTCATATCAAGGATGTATATAAAAAGCTGCATATCTGAGATTACATTCCATTGGTAAACCCCTTGCGCCACAAGGGGTTCTTTTTGAGGTGTGTTCCGGAAAGAGTGATTATGTTAACTAAGGTTGTATACCATATACAGGCTAAAAACAGAAAAAACCTATCTCTTCCCAGTCAAAAGAGATAGGTTTTTTCTTGACGTAATTCGAAGTTAGTCGTGATGATTTTATACATCTTGAGTAGTTTGCTCAAATTGTTAAATGTTATTCGCATAGATAATTCACCTAAAAACAGGTCAATGAATAGAATGTAATCTGTATTCTTAGAATCATCCGTCTTTCTGAGAAAACATCTTCTTAACAGTATCTATCTAAATACAAAAAACATTGGCTAAGCTTTGGCCAATGTTTTTTATATTTGTTGGGTCCTTTGTTTTATCTATTATGCTTAATGTCTATCTTTTATAAATGCCAAGAAAATTCATTATGTTAACTAAGATTGTATACTATATAAGGCTTAAAAACAGTATGTTTCATATTTTAAATCTCATTTTTAAAAAATTTAAGCTTTTTAAATTTCCTATGAAGTCTTATATTCTTAATAGTGATATTGACCAAATTTACCTCTAATTAAGTCTTTGTTTGGATCAAAATATCTACCCCATATTACGTTTTGATTTTCTTTATTGAATTCATTGCTCTTTTTTTGTGAAACAGTATTATTTTTGGGGTTATTAATAGCACTACTCTTTGCTTGAGCAATTCCAGCTTTATCAACATCACTAATAATAGTTTGTTTTGAATTTTGTTTTTTACTAAATTTAGATGAACGTTTATTTTCTTCTATAAGGAATTTCAAATTTTTTATCATGTGTGTAAATTCTTTATCACTGATTTTACCTGTTGAATGAAGAAAACATGCTATAGCATAAGCTAACGGTGTTGTGTCAACAATTAGATTAACATCAACATCAACATCTGAGTTTCCACTGTCATTTATAGCGCTTTTTACCACTGTTTGTCCGACTTTTTTATAATCACGAGGATATATACTCATCTATTGTTTCCCCCTTTCTTTATTAAAAAAGAAGGGAGAAAACAATAGATGTATCTCTCTTCTCTTTCTAGTTCATTTAATAATTTTTATTGCCTTAGTTTAGTCGTTCTTATTTTTGTTTTTATTTTTAGATTTTTGTTCTTGTTTTTGTTCTTGTTCTTGTTCAGCTTCAGATTTAACGTTAACTTTAACATCAACATAGGAGTTTCCACTATTATAAATGTTTGCAGTGTTTTTATTTTTCAACTCTTGTTCTTGTTCTTGCTGTTGTTTTTGTTCTTGTTTCTTTTCGTTATCATGTTTCGACATGCTTATCCCTCCTCGGGCAATATAAAATAATCTTTTTTCAAAGAATTGAATTGCACGTATATATTGTATGTTTTATAGACTATTAATGTTTGGACAAGTATCCATAAAAAGAAAAATGTTCTAGTGAACAAACCTTTTACTAAAGATATAGTCTTTTTTGTACCGATAAAATCCATTATGTTAACTGGTTTTGTATATCGTATACAGCTTGAAAACAGAAAAACCACTGGGCCTAATCAGTGGTTTTTCTGTTACTTGGATGTATGCAATTGGGTTCTATGAGAGATGCTTTATAGCATCTTGGGTAGTTTGCTCGAAAGGAATAATTTTATTCGATAATATAATAAAAATAGGGTATTTATTTAGTACAAGCCATTCTTAATTTACATATTATATAGGGTATACCTGCAGGTTACTCTCTTTCATAGTCCTGTTTTTTAAGTGAAAACAGGAGTTTTTTTATTTCTGATAAAATCTATTTGCTAACTAATAATGCATACCTTATACATCTTTGAAATAAAAAAACTAAAAATTAGTAAGTTATTAGCTTACTATCTTGTTGGAATTATTTACTCCTAGATTTTTAAATTTTCTATGATTATGGTTATTAACGGAAGTACTATACATACATAAATAAATATTGGGAGAGAGAATTATGAAAAAACAACTAATAGTATCTGCACTAGCTTTATCTATTATTGGTGGAGTTTCATCAACAAATGCAAGTGCAATGACTATGTATAAGGAACCACCTTTTGAAGCATACAAAGTGGCTAAAGGGGATAGTCTTTTCTTTATTGCCAAACGTTACGGGTTAGATTACAAAAAACTGATGGAATTAAATCCAAAAGTTGATCCTTACAACATGGAAGTAGGATCAATTATTCGTTTAAAATCTGAAGCTTCGGTTACTAAACCAACAGCTTCAAGTTCAGAACTAAGCGCTTATGAACAAGAAGTTGTTACATTAGTCAATCAAGAACGTGCAAAAGTTGGTTTACCAGCTTTAGAGGTTGATAATCAGCTAGCTAAAACGGCTCGTCTTAAATCTCAGGATATGCACGATAAGAAGTATTTCGATCACACATCTCCAACTTATGGTTCACCATTTGATATGATGAAACAATTCGGTATCACTTATAAAACAGCTGGTGAAAATATTGCTTACGGTCAGAAAACACCTGCTGAAGTAATGAGTGCATGGATGAATAGTCCAGGTCATAAAGCAAATATCTTAAGCAAAGACTTTACTCATATTGGAGTAGGTTACGTACAAGATGGTAGCTATTGGACACAACAATTTATTGGTAAGTAATAAAGAAAAACTAGGCTCCTCTTTTGAGCCTAGTTTTTTTGTATGCATAGCAATTAAGTTAGAGTTTTACATCTCTAACTGCTTCAAAACGTGTAGTTGCACTGTCTGCAACAATTTCACCAGTTACACTACTAACGACAAATACCTCTACTATATCTCCGGCATTTAACTGAATGATAGTAGAAACAGCTACATCATTATCAAATTGGATTGTGCTAAAAAAGTCATTGTCTCGAGCTACATCATTACCATTTACTTGAATGATTAGTAGTACTCTATAAGGGTTGTTAAAGTTATTAGGGTCAAATTGAACGCTCGCAATGATGGAATATACCCCATCTTTTTTTGGAATAAATGTAGAGCTACCAGGATTATATTCATTTGCTAAATCAAATTGTTCATTTGGAAATCTAACTTTTACGCGAGTGTTTGCAGGAACATTTTGATCATTAGTTGTATTAACAGCTCTGAACGCTGATTTTTTTACTTCATTTTCCTTGCAATCATGCCATTCTTCGGAATTTGATCCTTTTATATATTTCTTCTCATAATATTCACTCATTTTAATCACCTTCTTCAATTTATATATATATGGTATTCATCAAGAGGAAGCTTGTTTGTATGCTTGTCCTAATACTTTAAATTATTTATTGATAAAACAGAAAAAACTACTGTTCATCGCCAAGCAGCAGTTTTTTCTTTAAGATAATAGTAATATAGGAACTCAGGATCTATTGGAAGAGCAGGGGTATGCTCATTTCTATAATATGAAAAGTAATAAAAAGGGTTTGGACAAGTGTTTATTCTATCTAAAATTTCTACTATTAAAGCCCTTAATAGTAAGAGCTTTTTTTATTTTGCTCTTATAAAATCCATTATGTTAAYTAACTTTGTATATSWYATACAGCYKAMAAACAGAAAAAACTACCCTGGTGGTGATAGGGTAGTTTTTTCTGTTTCATGAATGGTAATCAATMGTTAGCTGACGTTGCAGAGCGTCTTGGATAGTTTGTTCAGAGTATCAAAATTTATCCTTGTGTTTCGAATTTCCTGTTTGAAATTTCGTTTATTCGAGTTAACTGTAAAAAAAATTAAAAAAGGTTTAACATATTATCTACTTTGTAATACTATATAGTAGTAATAAGTAATACTGAATACTGGTGATACAGAGTACTAAAAATATAAGTGAAATAAAAATGGGGGAAAAACATTTGGAAAAAATCACGGAAATGCTGAAAGGGGTGCTTGAGGGTTGTGTACTTGAAATCATCAGCCATGGCGAAACTTACGGCTATGAAATCACGCAACAACTGCGAGAACTCGGTTTCACTGATGTGGTTGAAGGCACAGTTTATACCATTACCATGCGGCTTGAGAAAAACAATCTGGTGGACATAGTCTGGTGGACATAG
>NZ_JBFULJ010000252.1:0-4876 GCF_056400385.1 Priestia sp. P5_B4 | reverse complement strand
TTCTAAAGGAGTGTTGATAGTGAACCTATCAAAAATTTTTCTAAAAATAAGTCTTATACTTTTAATGGCATGCGTCTTTATTGAAGGTAATTTTCAGGTGGCGCTTGGCATCTTTGCTGCTGTTTGCATGCTTGTCATCATTTTTGCCAAGCCTCTTTCAAAATCGCTGCTTCCTGCTAATAAAAAACCAGGAAAAAAAGACCGCGAAACATTAATGATGGTCATTGGTGTCATCGTTTTTATTTCAGGAAGCTTTTTTATTGCGTAGTAGCATTGTAAAGAAAACAGGGTTAAATCCAGATTTTCAATCATATAAAGGGCTGTGCTGTAAGTCGAATGTTCGGCTTACGACACAGCCTTTTTTTGTTTTATGAGGTCTCTTTTAGCAATAGCTTCTGTCTTTTATACACATACCATTCCATTATTTAAGCAAATTACCTATCAAACCCTCTTATGCTTTTTTCATCAGTTCACATAATATATGTAGAAGATGTCCTAAGACAAGCGTCAAACGATTTGTATCTAGAAAAAGGAGGAAGATAAATGAAATGCCCCCATTGCGCTTATTCTAATCCGGAAGGGGTAAAATTCTGCTTAAATTGCGGCCATGAAATCGTGGAACACGACGAAAACTACAGCATATTCTACTTGTTTGCCCATCGTGTTGATAAAATCCCAAGAAATGAACGTTCGGTTGAACCTAAATTTCGAAATATATTCTCTCGAGTCTTCCGACAGCACAGTGAAATGGAAGCTGAACGGCTTTTTATTGTAGGAACAGGGCTTACGACTCCCAAAATAGAAGAAGTTGTAAATACATGGCCAAAGCCTTGGCTTTTTGCAAGAGTCTTTCTTATTGCGCTTGTCGCATACTTAGGGCTATATCTAGGCGTAAGCTTGTTCGAAAACATCAACTTCATACCCGGTCTCATTGTAGTCGGTGCTTTTGCAGTGCCATTTACTACGCTTATTTTCTTTTGGGAAATGAACGCTCCGCAGAATATTGCTATTTACAAAATTGTTTATGTCGTTTTTATTGGCGGAATCCTTTCACTTTTATTAGCACTTGTGTTTTATGATATTCTTGGAAATAACACAAACGTGATCGTGATTGGAATATGCGAGGAACTGGCTAAAGTTATCGCGGTTATTTATTTTGTGCGCAATCTTAAATATAGATATGTGCTTAACGGGCTCCTCTTGGGAGCTGCAATAGGAGCTGGTTTTGCTGCTTTTGAAACCGCTGGCTATGCTTTAAGGGCACTTCTTTCAGGCAGCTTTCACATGCTTTATTCTACAATACTTTGGCGCAGTATTTTTGCTCCTGGAGGACATGTGGCTTGGGCTGCCTTGACTGGAGCTGCCGTCTGCATCGTCCAAGGAGATAAGAAATTTCAGTGGAGCATGTTGATAAAACCAAAATTTCTCGGTGTATTTTTGCTTGTCGTTTTTATGCACGCTCTTTGGGACTCACCTATACTAGGTATGTTGCCCGCTGGACATACAATTTTAACGGTTATATTATGGATTTTAGTATTCAGTATGATTCGTATTGGGCTAAAAGAAATCGCAGATAAAAAGTTGGAGTTGACCTACTGCAAAGAAAAACCTACCTCCTCATAGGAAATGTTCGGCTTGCGTTAAGCTGCTCGTTTTAACTTTTTATTACCTTTATGTTTCATTTTGAAAATTGTTGTTACAAATTGTAAAAAAAAGCATTCAAACTACCTGTACATGGTATGATAACTTCAATAACATGAAAGGGTGACTTGGTGGATGAACCTAACTGAAATTAAGCACATGATAGCAAATTTAGTAAATTATAGAGATAGCGACATTACTCATACTCTTGCCAATAGGTTTACACTAAGTTATTCAAAACAATTAAACAGTTTTCAAATCTGCGATATTGAAAACGATATCATTTATCGTTATGAAGAACCAGAAACAACTGCGTTAGCTCTGTTTAACATGGTCCATCATCTTCCTGAGACTATTTATAGACATATTAATTCGTTTGAACAAGTTGAAAGCAGCAAAAAAAGCTCATTTATTAACTAACATGAGCTTTTTTGCCGGTGTTTATCTATTTTAGTTATTTATAACCTTCTTCAAAAGAAGAATATCCTTTTTAATTGCCCGTCTAATTTCTTCAACTTTGCAGCGTTTGTATTCTTGTACTAAGCGATAGAGCTCTCGTTTAAATAAAAATTCATCTTTTTGGTTACTCATAGCAGCATACCCCTTATTAGCTTTCTATCACAAGCGATTAAAGAAAGTATTCCCTTTTCTTCTTGTAAAAAACAAATAAATTCACAAACAGATGTAAAAAAGCCCTTTATCATGCGCTTACAGGAATGGCGAGATGTGCTTTGCGCTAGACAAATGAAAGAATTTCGCTAAAGCAAATAAAAAAACATTGACTACTAGCTCTCAGTCAATGTTTTTTATTTATTTCAGCTTTGTTTAATTAAATTCGACTCACATACTTTTATGCGTTCATATCTCCTAAACCTGGAGCATGCTCATTTGGCATTTCAGATAAATGAGGGACTGGAAAAGCTTCCGGTGGAGGTGTTACGCTCAAGTCTCCGCCATTTCTGCTTGGCGTCTGCCCTTGAAATATTTCTCCCATTCGATGCGGATCTAACCTAAAATCAAATTGCGTGTTATGATACCCCATCTCGACAAATTTTCTGCATTCAGGGTATTTGTTAATATCATAATTTGGTACAGGGAATAGTTTTCCCCAGTCCACGCCTAATGTTTCAAGAGCTTTTGCAAACGCATTTTGATGAGCATTATCTCGAACGATTAAGAAACCTAGCGTTTCTCTTAACGTTTGGTTAGAACTCATTTCGTATATTCTTGTTTTTTGTAAAACGCCGGTTGATTCTAATACAACGTTATTGAGCAAATCAGCCACTAGATTTCCGTGATTATAAACCCACGAGCCGTTCCATGGATTTCCGCCCGCATCTACTGGCAGTGAGCTTTGAGCGCCCATGATATAGTGATGAGGATTAGCATGTTTTACAGTTTCATCAAGAGGAGCCTGATCTGAACCTTGACTTCCTACCCCGGCTCCGCCAGATTCATCTAATAATGCATTAATGGTATTTTGAACGAGTTCTACATGAGCAATTTCTTCTAAAAAAACACCTTTCATTAAATCGCGATACTGCGTCTCTTTTCCTCTGAAGTTAGAGCTTTGAAAGAAATATTGCATCATCGTCCGCATTTCACCAAACTGCCCGCCTAAGGCTTCTTGCAGTACCTTCGCGGCCGCAGGATCGGGCTTATCCGGTTTAATACCATTGATTAATCCTTCTTTGTAATAATACATATCAGACACTCCTTTTACTGACATTGCTTGATTGTTTTCTTAAACTAACATATGCACATACCTACTTTTTCCCTATGCGGCTTTTTTATTCTAGATATTAAAAGGTAACTTGACTGAAACGCGTGGATAACACCCTTTGTTATAGGCAAAAAAAAGACCTCTCGCRCATATCGAGGGCCTTTCTTTCTTTTATTTAGAGGAAACTTTTTTACGAGTTAAATCATGATGCAACGAAGTATCAGGAATTTCCGGATTGGGAACCTGTCCTTTTGCTACAGGGTCTTTGATGTATACATATTCACCGCTTCCGTCTGGGGCACTTCCAGTAGCCCACGGTCCCTCTTCTGATTCAGCGCCTTCTGAGAGGTTCCAAAACTCATAAGCTTCTGGCTGTGATTCTTTTTCAGCCTCGGGAGGGAAAGATGCAGGAACAACTACTCCATTTTTTTCTTCTAGTTCGTTTATAGCTTCCATCCACTGATACTGGTGATAGCGATCACGCGCTAGCATTTTGCGGAATGTCGCGCGTACACCTTCATCTTTTGTCATATGGTATAACCTAGCTACTTGAAGTCTACCTTGGCTTTCTGCATGCAAGTTCGAACGCATGTCTGCTAATAAATTGCCGCTTGCTACGATATATGAACCGTTCCATGGAACTCCATTTGAATTAGTAGGCAAACCACCAAGCCCGCTCACTAATAAATGCTGAGGATTAATTCCTCCCATGATAGCTGCTGTTGCAGGATCTTTCGCAGCTTCTGCTTGATCTTCTGGAGATGCTCCATCAAGTAATTGACTAATAAGTGAACAAAGCATCTCTACGTGTCCAATTTCTTCTGTACCTATATCCATCAGCATATCTTTATATTTCTCTTCTCCTCGACAGTTAAATCCTTGAAAGAGGTATTGCATCATTACCGTCATTTCACCGAATTGTCCACCTAGTACTTCTTGAATCTGACGAGCAAGCATCGGATCGGGGCGATCTACTTTGACTTCAAATTGCAGTTCTTTTTGATGACGAAACATGTTAACTCCTCCTTTAATATACTAAATTCCTTTTAGAGATTTTTTCCTCTTTTTTCCGTTCCCTCTCGCTATTCAATTAATCACTAAACTTGTATCTTTTTCCTTCTGGAACGAAAATGGATAAAATCACCTATTAATAAACTTAATTTAATAAGTAGAAAGACACCTAAAGAGAAGAAAATACCTGCGCTTTGCTCTTTAGTATTCGTTCAGTTTATAACGTTTTATAGTTAAAACCACTGCCAGACAGAAAAATGTTCACCAAAAAATGAGAGTGAGATATAACTAAACACTTCAATCAACAGCTAGAAGCAGCTACAGATATGAAACCTATATTCTTTCCACAACAATAAAAAAATCCGAATGATTTGATTAATCATTCGGATTTACTTTCAACTAAAATACTTTTGTCTCAGTGTGTCTTTTCTCTATTACTTCTCTATCCCTGCTTTGATTTCTTTAATCATACCAGCCATTGACTCAAGGCCTCCTCCAGAT
>NZ_JBFULJ010000251.1:0-4877 GCF_056400385.1 Priestia sp. P5_B4 | reverse complement strand
AAAAAAAGAGGAGAGTTTTTATGAAGAACATTTTTATGAAATATTTTATGAAATCAATGACCGTTCTTACCTTATTAATGGTCGCATTATGTGGAGTGAATCAGGTGAAAACAGAAGCAGCAAGTAAGCCTACGAATCAAGATTTGATATTATTAACAAGTACTACAACAAGCTTGCCTATTTTCACAATGGCTATATTGAAATGTTTGATTCAGTAGCAATGGGAAAAACATGGGATAAAACATCTGTTGGCTTCTTTAAAGTGGTAAACAAAATTAAAAACCGCCCTTACTATACATGACATATTCCTGGGGGCGATCGCAACCCATTAGGAAAAAGGTGGTTAGGATTAAATGCAAACGGTACGTATGGGGATACATACGGTATTTACGGCAATAACAATGCTTGTTGTTTCATAATTATTTACTTCTATTACTGAGCGATAGAATGGAAATATCTTTCCATCCATATGCTTCATCTTCTACTATGCACTCTCCAAATTGGCTCTCTCGGTGAGTATAATACTTACCTCCCAAACATTTATAAAATCCACGTCCAGATTTGTTATTTTTCATCACCCATACCATCATAGAAGAAATACCTTCATTCATAAAATGTTCAGCAACAGTTGAAATTAGACTTCTTCCAGTACCTAGTCCTTGAGCAGCAGGTAACAGGTAAAGTGCGTATAATTCTCCTTTAAATTCCTTGTCATTATTAATTTGAGCTGCTGCAAATCCAATAATTTCTTCAGAGTCATTACTAGCAATGTAAATAAATGATTTATGTAGTGAATCACTAAAAAATTTCATCCATTTATTTTTAGCTTCTTCATACGATAGTTCGTTTAGAAAGTTGTCTGGAACTAAACCATTATAAGTTGTCTTCCACGTATCAACATAAATCTTTGATATCACCCTTATATCGTTTATGTTTGCTTTTCTAATTTTCACCTTAAGCACCCCTTCTACATTCTAAACATAATTAACTTTATATACTTACTATATATAAAAAAAAGTTTTATTATCTAATATTGAATGTATGTGATATACAGAGGTAGTTACCATAATGGAAATTAACGGAAATTATAGTTCTTCCAGCGTCTTTTCTAAATTTTAGCTTGATACTTAAGGGTGGGAATTCTATAATATAAATTATTAAAATAACTAAAAGCTGTAAAAGTCTGTTTACAGCAGGTGGATTTTTCGTTTGAATTTATTATTTTACTTTTCGCCACCCATCTCATATTTGAGATGGGTGGCTTTATTGTGTTGTATGGAGGATTTAATAATGAAAATTTTAAACTATGCTTTACTTGTTTTTCTGGGTGGTTGTTCTTATGGAGTGGTATCAACGTTTGTCAAATTAGGGTATAGTGAGGGATTTAGACTAAGTGAAGTAACAGGAAGTCAATATTTTTTTGGTGCTATCATGTTGTGGGCTATTGCAATCTTTGTTCCAAAAGACCGTTTGAAATGTAAACAGTGGGTTACTTTAGCCATAGGAGGCATACCGATGGGGCTAACAGGTATTTTTTATAATCAAGCGCTTGGTTATATTAATGCCTCATTTGCCATCATTCTTCTACTGCAATTCACATGGATAAGTATGGTTTTGCAATATGTATTTACTAAAGAAGCACCCAGTCGAAAAAGCTTCATCTCAACGATAATTATTCTTCTCGGTTCTGTCCTTGCTTCTGGATTTTTGCAAACTGGCATCATTTTTTCTTTTGCTGGAATCAGTTGGGGTATACTTGCTGCTTGCTCCTTTGCTTTCTTTATTTTTATAAGTGGGAACACAAATATATCTGTGCATCCTATTTATAAAAGCGCTATTATGACAACCGGAGCGTCATTGCTTATATTTATTTCATTACCACCAGTATTTCTTATAAACAGTGCGCTTACAGATGGACTATTCATGTATGGTCTTCTTACTGGATTCTTCGGTTCACTTGTTCCACCTATTTTATTTAATATTGGCATGCCTAAAGTAGGTGGAAGCTTAGGGACCATTCTAAGTGCATCAGAGTTACCAACGGCCGTAATTATGTCTACACTTGTTCTACACGAAACCGTCACCTTCCTTCAATGGATCGGTGTGATCATCATTCTAGGTGGAATTGCGTATCCAAACGTTCAGAGTCATAAGACCACTCGTTTAATAAAGAAAAACGTATAACATTTGCACTCACTATTTCTATAATTGAAAAGTTACCCTGCCAAACAATCTATTTTGGCAAAGGGTAGTTTTTTACTTAATGATATATAATATTCCATTCTAACTGATATTAGGTAAGAGCTTTATTTTCTTAACGATTATATACACCGCATAATAATGGTTGAATAAGCACAAATTAAACAATAAAACTAATTTAAAGGTGAATATAATGTCTTCTTCATTAAATAAATCTTCTCAAAATATTTCAAAGAGAATTGAAAGACAATTTCAAATCACAAGTGATTTTGAGAAAAGGACCATTTTAAAAGATAAAATTACAATATTTTATTTAAATACAATTGTAGATAAAGACCAGATACAAAAATATATTATTGAACCTTTACAGCAAACATGGGAAACGGTTAATGAAGATAATCCATCTATCCAGCAAATAAAGACTATTGTTAATTCTGCTTCTCTGAAAGAAACTCAGTCAGTTGAAGAGATCCAAGATGCTTTGGTTAAAGGAAATACCTTTCTTCTTATAGAGGGAGAAACAAGTGGATTGCTTATACCTACAACTAAATGGATAGAGCGAGGGTTAGAAGAAACATTAGGAGAACGAGCGATAAGAGGACCAGCAGTAGGTTTCACAGAAACTCTAACGACCAATATAAATATAATACGACGTATTATTCAGACACCCCAATTAATCATTGATACAAAACCATGTGGCACACATTTAAAAACAGATATATCTATCATTTACATGAAACACTTGGTGAATCGATCCATTTTACAAGAAGTACAGCATCGAATCTCTAAGATAGATGTAGACTACATACTAGCTTCAAGAATAGTCGAAGATGCTATTGAAGGAAAACCTAAAACTTTTGTTAACCTAGTTATGACAAAAGAGCGTGTGGACACAACGACTTCAGCTCTCTTAGAAGGTAAAGTAATTGTATTCGTAGATGGATCCCCTTATTCGATTATAGCCCCGAGTTTATTTGTCGATTTCTTTCAATCCGCAGATGACTTTCATTTAAAAACTGGACGTTTGGTCAATCGGTCTATTCGATATTTTGGCTTTATTACTTCGATTCTTATTCCTGGCATTTATGTTGGTCTAGAAAAATTCCATAGTGATACATACAGTAAAAAAATCCAAAAAGATCTATTTAACCATGGAGAATTATTACCTACGTTTTGGGAAATAGCCCTTTTACTTATTTTATTTCGTATATTAATTGATATAGGCACACGTGCTCCCAAAGGAACGGTTATCATCATCACATTGTTAGCAACTATTGTTATTGGTGAAATGTCTGTTTCAGCTAAACTTATCCATCCCGCAAGCTTAGTAGTAACAGGATTAAGTGTTTATCTATCTACTTTAGTTATTTATCGAGGACAAAGTGGAATAGGTTCATTAAGATTTTTATATTTCTTTACTTGCTATTACTTTGGTTTGCCAAGCATTATGCTTGTTTCAACTATTGTTATTCTATATCTTGTACAGTTAAAATCAGTAGGTGTACCGTATTTATCACCTCTTATTCCATTTAGGTGTGATGAATTTCAAGATATATTCGTCCGTGGGAATTTGCGTAAACTTCAAAGAAAGTCTCATGAATTTCCAAATGTTGAATAGGTAAAACATAAACTTTTAACGTTTTGAATAAATTATCCAAGATGTTCTGAAACGTCAGCTAAGCATTGATTATCATTCATGAAACAGAAAAAACAACTGATAAGTTTAAGTAGTTCAGTTTTGAAGTAGAAAATGTTAAAAAATAAATAAAAAAACCAGTGATTTCGCACCCTTTTTGAGTACAAATTCACTAATTAAATAGCAAATAAAATGGTGTCAGTTTTTACTGACACCATTTTATTTCTTATCGGTCATTGAATAATGTGTATTTCATTCATCTTTTACATCTTTAAACAACTTTTTTATCGCATAGATTTCAACAAGGAACAAACCGAATGCACTACCAAATGCAACTGAAAAGGCTGTTAGGATATTTAAATTATGCTTAAAAAAGGCATTTACTATTAAATTGCTGATGAAAAAGAATGTAAAGATTAATAAAAATCTGTAAAATGGTTTCAAAATTTAACCTCCTAAATTATTGGAAGACTTTCTACCTTTGACTATTATTTCTACCCTGACTAATGATGGAGAACCTGACGGTGAAGCAATCGTAAAGCTTGAAGATATAATAACTTCTATTTCGTGTGATGATGAGGCTGCAGTGTGTTTGAAGATTTTATATTCTTATATTGAAAATGAAAATATTAGTAGAAAGCAATAATCCCTAGCGAGCTGTTGCTTTCTGTTGTTTATTCTTCAGTATAAAACTTTTTTATAAGGTCTAACCTTCTAAAAAATTATCCTTTTAACTCTTTTTTGGTTGAAGGTCTCAGCAATAAATACAAATTCTATATCGTCTTTATGAATAAAAAAAGTAGTACATCCATCAATACCTGTAACCCTATTGGATTGAGAGCATACAACATCTATTTCAACTAACTCAAAATTGACAGCATCAGTATCTTCAACATCCAAACCAGTTGTTAAACAGTGAATACTATCTCCAAAAGACTTAAAAATAAGTCTTTTTCCTTTTAATTTCTCTTCGTTAACTTCAAAATACTCATTATCCAATAAGCCTTTAAAAGATGATGTTTTCGGAAAACATTCAATAATA
>NZ_JBFULJ010000250.1:0-4900 GCF_056400385.1 Priestia sp. P5_B4 | reverse complement strand
CTAAAAGGCCGTTTTCTCCTCCGATTGCATACTGTACAATCATACGCGTACGTGCTTTGACATTTCCTTTATGAAAATCAGACAGCGCTATATCTGTCGCACCTGTAAACGAACTTTCAAATGCTTCCACCGTGTTTTTAATATTAAACGTATATGTTTCATTAGGTTTAATAAATTCTAGTGACGCCTTCGCATCCGCTTCATCATGCTGCGTGCCATGGGGCAAGCGAACGGCTACAAATTTTGCTTCATATTCTTCTTTTCGCAATTCGTCTACAGCAATCTGTGCTAATCGTCCAGCTAAGCTAGAGTCCTGCCCCCCGCTTATACCTAATACAAAGCCTTTTGCATTTGCTGACTTTAGGTAGCTTTTCAGAAAATCAACGCGGGCACGAATTTCTTGTGCTGGATCAATTTCAGATTTCACATGTAGCTCTTTTCTTATTTTTTCTTGCATGTCTGACATGATACATGCTCTCCTTCCATTATATGTAGATTTCTTACTGATACAGTCCATGTTTTTTACTATAAAAATAACAGAGATCAGGCATTAAATATCTTGGTTCTCCGCCCCGGGCAAATTCTTGACGAATATAAGTAGAGCTGATTTCCATCGCCAGCCCTTTATCAAGAAGCTGAAACCGGCCGTCGTCATAATTTCGAAGCAAAGGAGAATGACTAATAGCTTTCAACATGTCTATTCCCTCTCTTGCCATGATGATAAACTGGTTTTTACTAATAAGTTCATCTGCTTTCTTCCACTTGCCTTCACCAATATCTTGCAGTAAGTCGGCTCCCATAATAAAAAATAAATCAGCGTGTGGAAGCAATTTTTTAAAGTGCTCCATAGTGTAGTATGTGTAATGATAGCCCGGCAATACGTCTAGCTCATACGTATCGAGCAAAAATTTGGGGTTATCTTTAATCGCTAAGCTAACCATATTTACACGGTGCTCATCCAACGTCTGGAGCTTTTTATCTGTTCGTTTGTGCGATGAAGGCAAAAAGATAATAGCATCTAGCTTCTTTCGATGCGCAACCGTTGATGCCGTCCAAAGATGAACATTGGTAACCGGATCAAAAGAAGAACCATAAATACCAATTTTCGCTCCTTTTTCTAAAAGCTTATCTATTTTTTTATCAGGGTTTAGCTGTTGAAAATAAGCAAGCGTATCTGACATGTCTCCAGCTCCCTACTATTTTTTATTTAGGGCTTCTGCTACTTTTTGTTTTACGTACGCAATTTGACGCGTTTTATTTTCCCAACATTTTTCGCTTAAATCTACTGGATATTCTTCAGGATTGCGCGTGCGCTTATATTCATCCCAAAGCAGCTCTAAATTATCTTTTACGTACTGCTGAATTTCCTGAAGTTCTTCTGTTTCATACACAAGCTCTCCGTTTACAAAGATATCATGATGGAGTTCTTTTGCTTCAAAATTTGTGACGAATTTACTGATAAACGTATGAACAGGATGGAACATTTTTAAACGTTCTTCGCTTTGAGGATCTTCGTCTTCCATTGTGATATAATCCCCTTCAGATTTCCCATTCAAATTATTAATAATACGATATACGCGCTTTAATCCTGGTGTACTCACTTTTTCAGGATTTGCGCTAATTTTAATCGTATCCATCATCTCGCCATTTTCTCCTTCAATAGAAACGAGTTTATACACTGCACCAAGCGCGGGCTGATCATATGCAGTAATGAGCTTAGTACCAATCCCCCACATGTCTATTTGTGCCCCTTGCGACTTTAAATGCATAATCGTATCTTCATCTAAATCGTTGGAAGCAACAATTTTTGTCTCTGTAAACCCTGCTTCATCTAACATTTGAMGAGCTTTTTTAGACAAATATGTTAAATCGCCGCTGTCTAAGCGAATCGCTGTAAAATTAATTTTATCGCCTAATTCTTTTGCTACTTTAATGGCGTTGGGAACTCCTGATTTTAACGTATCGTACGTATCAACTAGAAACACGCAGTTTTTATGGCGACGAGCATATTTATGAAATGCAATATATTCGTCTTTATAAGCCTGCACCATGGCATGAGCATGCGTTCCTGCAACTGGAATTCCAAATTTCTTTCCTGCTCGCACGTTAGAAGTAGCACCAAATCCGCCAATATAGGCTGCTCTTGTTCCCCAAATGGCAGCGTCCATTTCTTGAGCGCGGCGTGTTCCAAATTCCATTGCCACTTGATCTCCTACTACATGTTTGATGCGAGCTGCTTTCGTCGCAATCAGCGTTTGGTAATTCACAATATTCAAAATAGCTGTTTCTACGAGCTGAGCTTCAATTAATGGTGCTTCTACACGTAAAATTGGTTCATTATGAAATACAAGCTCACCTTCACGCATACATCGAATCGTTCCAGTAAACGTAAGATCTTTTAAGTAAGCTAAATAATCTTCTTTAAAACCTAATTCTTCATGCAAGTAGGTTAAATCTGATTCGCTAAATTTAAATGCTTTAATATATTCAATAATTCTTTCTAATCCAGCAAAAACAGCATAGCCATTTCCAAAAGGAAGTTTGCGGAAGAAAACTTCAAAAACAGCCTTCTTTTGATGAATATTATCTTCCCAGTACGTTTCTCCCATATTAATTTGATATAAATCGGTGTGTAGCATTACGCTGTCATCTGTAAACATATTCATTGATTTCCTCCACTTTTATGTCCTTAAATAATTTCTGCCCCGAGGCAAGATTTAAAATGTTCAAGCGCCCACTCATGGCCTTTTTGATTAAAGCTTGCTACGGCTTTTTCATAAATATAAATAGCAAATCCTTTATTATAGGCATCTACTGCTGTATGAAGTACACAAATATCCGTACATACACCTGCTAAGTAGACATCGGTAATTTGTCTTTCTCGAAGTTTAATCTCCAGATCTGTTCCAGCAAATGCGCTGTATCTCGTTTTATTCATCCATTCTACATTTGCCTGTGATCGATACACATTATATAAATCATTTAACTTTCCGTATAGCTCTCTTCCTGCAGAACCTTCAACATTATGAGGCGGAAACAGCGCTGATTCTGGATGCAAGGAATCATTTTCTTTATGAAAATCAATGGCGAACACCACATACTCGTTTTGCTCAATAAATTGACGCGTAATATCGCTTATGAATGTTTCTATTTGTCTGCCTGGTTCTCCGCATGTCAAAGCTCCGTTTTCAGCTACAAAATCATTTGTATAATCGATGTTAATCAGTGCTTTTTTCATTATGTTTCCCCCTCATAAGTAAAAATTAACAGTTAACATATTGTTAATTATTTAAATTGAAAGTTTTTCTTTTAATAGCGTGCTGTATAGATTGGCTTCATCACATTCATTTCAACAAACCGGTAGAGCTTTGTTGGTTTTTTAGACGTTCTCGTCGTTGTTTTTCCGTCTACTTCTTCAATAAATGGCAGCATTCTTATTTTTCGTGCAAAGGCCTGATCACTTTTAATCGCTGCATCATCCGTTACGGTAAGCAGCACAGCCTGCAGCTCAGAGTATGTAAACTGAGAAGGCAGAAATTTCTGGGCAATGGTTGTTTGCAATAAATCTTTCTTAATTTCCTTGATTGCATCTCGAATGATGATTTCATGATCAAAAGCTAAAGGCAATGAAAAGATTTCATCTATTTTAAACAATTCAACTCGAGCAGCATCATCATTCGCTTTTCGCTTTATTAGACTATCTTCTGGGACGATTGCATAATGTGCGTTTGTAATGACCCATCCTCTATCGTCTCTGCCAGGCTCATCATAGACACCATAGTGTTTTAAATGAATATCCTTTACGCCAGTTTCTTCTTCGAGCTCTCTTTTGGCCGCTTCAAAAGCTGATTCATCAGGATGGACAAATCCGCCGGGAAGCGCCCACTTTCCTGCTTCGCTGTTCTTTTCTCCCTCTGCATTCACCATTGCTCGTTGGATAAGCATTAATTTCAAACTCATTTTAGGTGGTTTGTATGGTTCTTTTTCTTCCGTCACAATCGTAAATACAGCAATATCTGACGTATAGCCATAGGGTTTAGGGTATTCTTTTTTCGTTTGATTCGTCATTGCTTTATTGTTCGACATTCATCATTTCTCCTGATCGCTCTTTTTACAATTAACAATATGATTAATGTTAATTATATTTGTTTTATGGAAAATGTCAATACTTTTCCCACTAATTATAAAGAGAAGGTAATTTATGTTGTAAATAACGTTATGTTTCGTATTTTTCAGATTTTATATGCATAAAAAGCTGAGTGAAGAAGTTCTAATTCGCCTCCTCTCTCAGCTTTTTTTCCTTTTAATTAACGTGCTGCTAAACCAATCATCATTTTACCGTCTTTAAAATACTCAATTACATAGTCAACAGACGGACAGTAAATAAATGCTTCTTCTGTCAGATCAGCTGTTTGTTGAAAAAACAGTAAAGCCTGAGCTAAATCGACGCTTACAGCTTTAGTTGCTCGTTTCCAGAATAAAACAACCTGATGTTCTTTTATATTCATCTCTTGAAGCCATTTTTTGATTTCTTCAATATGCCGGGTGGACTTTTTAATTAATACTTTTCTCCAATTAATTTGCATGATTGTTAAAAAAGGAAAGGTGTTTGAAAGTTTTTCGAAGTAAATGCTTGTCTGCCTTTTTGTTAGCAAATCTGCACTGTTACCCAATGTTTGAATATAATGTTCTACTTTTATCATAATCATCCTCCAGTCGAAATTGGAGTTTGCTAGAATTTTCAGAAACGATCTCTACTCTTCTTGCTAAAAATCCTGCAGCTTTCCAACCGTGCTTTTTCTCAACAATTTTGAAATTTAACCTTTTTATACAAATTATTCAAAATAATTTGTGTATTTTAGTTTACCATAAAACTTAATCTTTGACTTTGATTATATAG
>NZ_JBFULJ010000249.1:0-4900 GCF_056400385.1 Priestia sp. P5_B4 | reverse complement strand
CATCAAAGTGGAGAATCTTCAACCTGTATTAGCGAATGGATGGGGAAACATAGGAAAAGAGTTAGTCCCCCTTGGCATTACTGTACCTTTCGGGGAATTGATTACCTTTACTATGATTCTTCCTTATTTAAATAAAAAAAGTCAGGCCGCAACAATTGGGTTATCCGCCATCATAATAGGAGGAATGGTCTTAACCATTAATTCAATTATTCTTTTGTGTGTACTCGGACCAGAGACTGTTTTAAGATCCTCTTTCCCGGCTCTTACAGCTGTGAGTTACATTAACATAGCTAGTTTTATTCAAAGACTGGATACCTTTATTCTCATTCTCATGGTCATTTTAGGTTTTGTTAAAATAACCATCTATTTCTTTTGTGCAGTGATTGGCGCGGCTGATTTGTTTCGAATGAAACCTTCTGTTACAAACATTTATTTAATTGGCGGTGTTATTTTTTTCTCCTCACTGATGATTGCTCCTAGTTATCAAGCTCATATAAATGAAGGACTCAAAATTGTTCCTTATTTATTGCACCTCCCTTTTCATATAGCAATTCCCATCCTATTGCTGATTACAGCATATATAAAACAAAAAATAAAGCCTACCCTTTTATGACAAGGGAGGCTATTGTTTTTTAAAAACAGGAAAAATGCTAACAGCAAGGAATAGTAAAACAAATAAAATAACCAAAAAATAATCTTCCCCACGGGCAATTACAAAATATTGTTTTAGGTTATAAAACGATTGAAACATATAGCTTCCCTGAAAAACGTCGATGAATACAATAAGAACATAAGCCCCGAGCAAAATGCATAAGGATGGAATTATTTTAGCCATTATATCAGCCTCACCTTTTTCTTTTAAAGTGCGGTAAATAATATAAAAATATACAAGGCGTCCATGAGATTTAATAATATTTATTAAATGATGAAAAATAATTGATTTTCTGCAAAGCAATCTGTTATAAAAATTTAACGCCACAAGAATTGTGGACATTGATCTCCAAAGAGCTTTTTTCATTCTAATGCACGGTTCTATTTTTATAGACTCTTAAGAAATAGTACAAACCAAGCAGAAGTAATCCTACATTTGTATAAAAATAAAAGATAAATCCATACAAAAAGTTCTTTTGAGCCAATGAATCAAAAACATAATGCAAAGAGTGGTATAGCGCTACATAGATTAAACAAAGATTCCAGAAAATATTTTCTTCTCTAGAGTAAATCTCTCTTAGCAATAAAAGGATAATCCACCAAAGCACAAGTATGGATAATGTACTGAGTAAGTTAATTGGATAAGTCTTATAGTAAAAGAAATACGCGCTGCTATAAAATAAAAGCATCGATAGTAACAACATGAATAGTGGCTTTCTGGAGTGTTTATTGGTGATAAAAAAGTATAAGCCAACTAAAATGGCAACAAAAAAATAAATGTAATTCAACAAATTTCCCATCTCAAACCTCAAAATTTTTATAATTTAATACTATGATATTTAAGTTTCTAATAAAATCTTTTATGTATTGGGTGAAAAACACTGCACCTTATGCTACCTTGCCTTTTTTATATGTATAATACTCAAAGATAGCAATCCCAAAGGAAACTCCAAAAGCGSTTGAAAATGCTGTTAAAAGATCAAAATTAGAGGTAAACAGAATATTAATCATTAAGTTTCCTCCAAAGAAGATTAAAAAATATACAAAGAATTTCAAAATAACTTTTTTCAAGAACTACCCTACTTTCATAGATTTCGTTTAAATTGACTGTTGATTCAACATAGATTTTAAAAATCACGAAATTATAAATATAACCAATATATGATTATATTACCATATATTTTTACTGACCATAAAAAAGAACCTCTTTAAAATAGAGGTTCTTTTTTTATAACAGACAAGATATTTAGTTGCAGTAATAAATAATAAGAATTAAAATTTCATTCGCAAGTTTTAATAAAGATAATCCTCTAATCCTCTTACTATCTATAGCTTCTCTACCAATTCATCAACACGCACACAAGTGAATCCTTTTGTTTGCACTGTTTTTAATACATCTTTTAACGCATTAATTGTGTTTCTTGGGGCGTCGGATTCAGCCCCGAGCGTATCTCCGCAGTCGTGCAGCAAAATGACGTCCCCGCCTTTTATGTTGGCCAGGCGTTGTTTAATCTTTTCGCTTCCGCCAGAGGTTCGCCAATCTTCCGCCATGATTGACCATAGAATAATCTTATATTTACCTCTTCTCATAAAATCGAAAAGGTTGAGCATTCCCCAAGGCGGGCGATAATAAATAGGTGTGACTCCAGCGATAGATTTAATCACCTTGGCTGTATTCTTAAGTCCATTTCTAACTTTCCAAGGCGACATAAACCAATTGGAGTGATGTACGTAGTTATGAATTCCGATTAAGTGGCCTTCATTATGCATGCGCTGAATCAGTTCAGGGTACTTTTCTGCTTTAGTACCGACCACAAAAAAGGTTGCCTTCACCTCATTTTTCTTCAATAAATCAAGAAGTATCGGCGTATAAACAGGGTTCGGACCATCATCAAACGTAAAAGCAATTTTAGATAAATCCCTTCCTCTTTTAACTACGTTCACTCCTAGACCACGTGATAAGAAATACGGAATAACGGTGTATAATAAAATAAAAAAAATAATAGCAGAAATCATGAACTCCATATTATATACTCACCTCTATCTCCTTTTGCTTTTGTATCGTTCTACTATCTGTTACGTTACGTAATGGACCGCGTCTTGCTGCTTCGATAATGACATGGAGAGCGTCTATGGATGATGTTTTGGTTTGATATTTTTTCATTCTTTGTTTCATCCATCTTAAAGGTGCTGAATCGTGGACAAGATTTTCAATTTGCGCAATTAACTCTTTTTCTGACTGTGCAGACAGTGCGAATCCCGAACGGCATAAATACTCTGCATTGTCTTCTTCTTGTCCTGGTAACGAATGATAAAGCAGTATTGGTAGATCCATCGCCATTGCCTCAGAGGTTGTTACTCCCCCCGGCTTGCTGATCATTAAATCTGCAATAGCCATTAATTCTTCAACCTTTTCACAGTATCCAAAAATTCTCACGTCATGCTTCGAGTCTTTTAATTCCCACTCTAATTGTGTTTTTAATTTCTTATTTTTACCACATACTATAAAAAGTTGAATCGTTGTGGAAATGGATTCTAATGCCTTAAAGGTTGAAATCCCTTTTCCAAAAAATCCGTCTCCCCCTCCCATGATGAGCAGGGTGAACATATTTGGATTAATCATATATTTATCTAGGAGAAGGTCTTTTGGAAGAACATCCATAAATCTTTTCCGTACAGGTATTCCAGTGTTTTTAATTTTGTCTGCCTCTACCCCTAACGCAATTAATTGATCACGCAATCGAGCAGACCCTACCACATATTGGTCTGTAGAAGGATGAATCCAATAAGAATGATCCGTATAATCTGTGATAATGGTTACCGCTGGAATATCAATTAACCCTTGCTCTTTTAATCTTGATATAATCCCGGCGGCAAATGGATAGGTACTAACCACTACTTTCGGTTTTATTTCCTGTATGATTTTAAGCACGGTTTGCATGCCCGACAAAAAGATCGAATTTAGCTTAATGGAAAATGAATTTTTTACACGAGTTTTTTTATACAAAAAGCTATACACTTGAGGAAACTTCTTAATGCTTTTTTTATAAATATAGTGGCTGATTGGATAGAGGGTGGGATGAATCCACTCCATGATATCCATGGTAATGGGCTCAGCATCAGCAGCGATCTCATTTACTGCCTCGCTTATCGCATTAGCCACTTGTTTATGTCCCTCTCCAAATGTAGCGGAAAGAATGAGGTATTTATCCTTCTCACGATTATTCATGACTTTCCCTCCTTATAGTTTTTATTCTTTCGTCATATGATGGAACCTGAAATATTCACCACATCTTTTTGTTCTTTTGTTTATGCAAGTAAAGATTTACTCTACTGATAAAAGAGTAAACATGATAAAAAAATTAATACCGGGTATTTAGCCTTTTTAATCAATTTGTGTGGTGTATCTTTTCTTCTTTTTCGTTACATAGATTGTTTAGGAATTTCTTACACTATTTATTAGAAACACATACAGTCTTAAGTTGAGCTTTCAAATAGCACATTTTCAGTCTACGGTTTGTAGTTAAAAATAGGCTAAAAATAACATTAAAAATCAATGAAAAAGAAAGTTTTTTTTATAAATAGTGCTACATTAAAAGAAAAGCAAAGGTGAAATTAACCTTTTCCCTTAACTTATTTTCAATCAAATTCAAGCATATTTGAGTTATTCACTGTGCTTTAGGCAAATACATATTATGAAAGAAGGACAAACCATGGATTTTATCACATCTTATATAAATCAATACGGATATATCGTGCTGTTTCTAGCATTGATGCTGGAACTGCTCGCTCTTCCTCTTCCAGGGGAGCTGCTCATGGGCTACGCTGGGGTTCTTGCCTTTCAAGGACATTTGAGCTGGATGGGAAGTATCTTGGTGGCTGGTATGGGGAGTATGGTTGGAATGACCATAGCCTACGGAGTTGGTTATAAGTTAGGGACTCCTTTTTTTGATAAATACGGAAAAACCCTTCATATGGGGCCAGAGCGAATTGAAAGAATGTCAAAATGGTTTAGTGTGCATGGAAACAAACTGTTGATTATTGCTTATTTCCTCCCTGTTATTAGACATATTACAGGATATTTTTCAGGAATTACTCGGCTTCCTTTTCGTACGTATGCACTGTACGCCTATAGCGGATCATTTCTTTGGGTCACCATATTTATTACTCTAGGAAAGTTATTAGGACCTCAGTGGGAACAGTTTCATAATTCTATCAAGAAGTACTTTATCATTGGGATGATTGTAGC
>NZ_JBFULJ010000248.1:0-4911 GCF_056400385.1 Priestia sp. P5_B4 | reverse complement strand
TTGTCTTACGCATTAATTCGGGCCCGCCAAATGCATAGGCTGAATTTAATTTGTTTTTGCCATGTCCAGGAATATCCACATATGAATCACGCATCAAAGAAATAATTTTAGGCTGATTGCTGTCTTTGTCATAATGAGCAATCATGATTGTATCGGCACGCGAATGTTCTTCACCTCGAGAGTCAATTCCAAGAAGCAGCACATTCATGCTATCTAAATTGGCACTTGCACCATTAAAATCAAATTGTCCATCTTTCCCAAAAGCTCCGTCTGCTTCTGCTAACCCTTGTTGGTATTGATAATACACATACGCACCAGCGGCGATTACAAGAATGAGAAAGAAAAGAAGTAGCTTTCTAAAGCGTTTCTTTTTTCTTTGCTTTTTTCTTTTATGTTGTTTACGTTCTGTACGTTCTTCCAAATGTCTCACCATCGCATTCAAAAATATTAATACTTTTTTGTTTGAAACCAATTATGCAAAAAATTATAAAACGACATAATAAAATTAACACTAAGGAATTAGATTAGCAAGTACGTTCACTAGTAAATCTGCGAAGACAGCTAAAATAAGAGAAGTATACAAATAGAAGAAAGAGGAAATAAAGGTTATTTTTTTCAAGGATTTTTGTTATAATCTATCATAGTTAGGGGAAAAGTTCTGTCTTTTAAGAATGGAATAAGAGGAAAGTCTCTATTTGGGGAGAATCAAATATAGGTCTAAATGTAGAAAAAAGGAGTGAAGCGAATGAGTATATATGTGTCATCTTCGAACCTTGTGCTGATTCCAGAAGCGGCGTTAAGTCATTGGAAACCTTATGGCGCGGGGGAATTGACCGGAGCTATTATTTCAGGTAAAGATAGTGCTGAAATAATTAAAGAGCTTAATCAATCGTCTATTCTGCCTTTTACAAGTTTTTTCTATCGAAAGCATTTTGTTATTCTGTTTGATAAAGAACAAGTGAAAAATCATTTTGAACAGCTGCTTTTATTATATAAATCTCAGGGATATATTTTTTATTCTTCTACTTTATACGATGATCACTGGTCCCAGGTCCTTGAAGGAACGAAGCAGCTGCTAACGGTAAATGGACAAGTGGTGCCAGTGCTTGAGCTTGAACAAAATGGTGAATTTGATGTTGTGCGTGATGAAGGCGGTCTGCACATAGTGATAGATGATGACGAAGACGAAGAGAAGCAGCTAGAAAAAAAAGTTCATGAGCTTCCGCTTGAAGAAGGTACCTATTTTATTGGCGATCCGGGATTTGTTGAAAACCGGGACATGCTGGTGAAAGAATATTTTCCTAAAGGTACGTACGAATTTATTTATAGATACGGAGAAAATGGCTGGCTGATGAAAGTAAGTATTCAGCGAAAAGCGATTAAAGAGCAGCTTACTACTCTTCATGCGGCTTTGTCTTAACCTCTATTCATTGTACAATATTGCTAAATAACTATGTTATAATAGTAATATTGTACAATGAAAGGGGTTTTTTTAATGGAAGCACGTTTACAAAAAGTCGTATCGTGGCTAAAAGAAAAGAATGTAGAAGCAGCCTTTATTTCGTCAACCGAAAACGTATTTTATTTAACTGGATTTCACACGGATCCGCATGAGCGTTTGCTTGGCTTATTTGTGTTTAACGAAGCGGAGCCGATGCTTGTTTGCCCATCAATGGAAGTGGGACAAGCAAAAGAAGCGGGCTGGAAGTTTGATGTGATTGGATATGAAGATCATCAAAATCCTTGGAAACTTATTAAAGAAGCTTTACATAAACGAAACGTAATAGATGTGAAAAAGGTTGCTGTAGAGAAAGAGCAGCTGCTGTATGCGAGAGCTGAAGAACTGCTTAGCCTATATCCAAACGCTGAGCTAGTCGGAGCAGAAGAGAAGTTAAATCAGCTGCGTTTAATTAAAGATGAGCGTGAAGTTGAGATTCTTCAAAAGGCAGCTGCCTTAGCTGATTTTGGTGTAGAAGTAGGTGTAGCTGCTTTAAAAGAAGGCGTTACGGAAATGGATGTTCTGGCTAAAATTGAATACGAGCTAAAGAGAAAAGGAATTCGTGAGATGTCGTTTTCAACGATGGTTTTATTTGGTGAAAAAACGGGAGAAGCGCATGGGAACCCAGGTCTTCGCACGTTAAAGCCAGGAGATATGGTTCTGTTCGATTTAGGTGTAGTGCTAGACGGATACTGTTCAGATATTACACGTACAGTCGCTTACAAGTCTATTAATGATAAGCAAAAAGAAATCTATGAAACGGTACAGCGCGCTGAGCAGGCAGCACTTGAAGCTTCCAAGCCCGGAACTCGCATTGGCGACTTGGACATGGTAGCACGCAATATTATTACAGAAGCAGGATATGGAGAGTATTTCTTGCATCGTCTTGGTCATGGTCTTGGCATCAGCGTGCATGAGTTTCCTTCAATGAGCCGCAACAATGACGATGTGCTTCAAGAAGGCATGGTATATACAATTGAACCGGGTATCTATATTCCAGGACTCGGAGGCGTGCGTATCGAAGATGATGTAATCATTACAAAAGATGGATACGAAACGTTAACGAAGTACCCAAAAGAATTACAAATTATTTCATAATAATGTCATAAAAAATAGAGGCTGCCATGGTGCAGGCTCTATTTTTTATGGGAAAAGACAAAATTGGTTAAGGTTTCTCGTTTGCTTCTTGATACAATTTCATAGTATGTTACGAAACGATAACATTTCTATCACATTTTCTAAAAACTATATCGTAAGCGAGTGCAGTAGTATATGCTGTACAGTAGGGAGCTTTTTAAGGTCGCAAGCAAGGAGGTTTTTTATGAGTAATTTTACAAAAGATGAAGAATTAATTATACATAAAGCAATAGATGTATTTGGTCAAAAGGATCGAATTGAAGATTATTCAGATGAAAGAAAAAAGCATGGTATTCACGTTGTGGCGTGTGAAAACCATCCGCGTCAAGACGTAACCGCGTATGCAACGCTCGGTGGACATCAATGTCCGACAGGCTATACAGTTGGAGGAATCCCGCTTCGAATTGAAATCGTTGGGGCTTGTCATGAGGAATTCGGTATTTATTCTGCTATTTTAGCAAACTGTATTTTCCATATGATGAAATCTCATGTGTCCATCTTCCCAGGAGCTATTTATAAAGACGTTATTGCAGTGCTTGATGACAGCTTTCATATGCAGCACATTTTGCTGATTCCGCCGTTTTTATGGGATAATTTTTCAACGATTGAACTATCTGATAAAAAAGTAACGTTCCTGCAGGCCGTTCCGATTTCAGAAAATGAACGTGCTTTTGCACTTGAGTACGGAGTAGATTCGTTGCTAAGCCGCTTTGATGCTGAGCAGGTGAATGTCTTCAATTTAGAAAGAAGATCTGTTGTATAAACAAAAAGAGCGCCGACTAAGACGCTCTTTTTTGTTATTAATTAGTAGGTCAATTCTTTTTGCGGTATAGCTTTTTTATGACTTGTTTGGTAGCTGTGAAGGACCATGCCTGCTATGATAACTCCCATTCCAACCCAAGAAAGAATCGATGGCAAAGGACTTGATAGAAGGAAGACCTCTCCTAGCAGGGCAAATAAAACTTCCATCGATTGTGTAGCTTCAACTGCACCTAGCTTTTGAGAATCTTTTTTAACAAGGTCGGTTGCTGCAAAAAATAGAACTGTTGCACATACTCCTGAAAGTAAAGCAACTAAACTGCTTTGATAAATCTGAGTTGTTTTTGGTAGTCCATCGGTCACGCAGGCATAGACAGAAAGAATAATCCAAAACGGCAGGCTTGAAAGCGTCATTCCAAGCACGCGCTGAAACGTATTAAGTGACGACACTTCCATCATTTTACGGTTGCCAAGCGGGTACGCAAAAGAGGCAATTAAAATGGGAATGGTACAAAGCAAGGCAGTAGCGGCTGACAGTTCAGTCGCATGCTCAAGCTGCATGAGTACAACTCCTATTAAAATAATAAACGAAAAACCTAGCTGCTTGAAGGGAATGCCTCCTCGCTTCTTTCCTTCCTTGTAAAACAAAGGAGCTAGGAGAGACCCCGATAAAATTGTGATTTGCCAAGTTCCTGCAATAAGCCAGCCGGGRCCGTAGGCCGAAGCAAAACAAAGAGGAGCGTAAAATAACCCAAATCCAACCGTGCTCCAAAACAGCCATTTTTGAGGCTGGGCTTTTATTTCTGCCACCACAGGTTTAATACCACCCCAAAAATAAACGAGCACAAGTAAAAGAGGTACCATAAAAAAATAGCGCAGCGACGCGCTCCACGCCCAGCTGCCTCCGGATAAATCCATCGCTCGATTTAAAACGAATGTAAAAGCAAAAAAGAATGAGGCAGCAATGCCTAATAAAAGAGGCTTCACTTGGATTCCTCCTCACTTGTCAGCGCTTCACCTAGCGTCAGCCAGTTCGTTTCGACAAGCTGCGATGTCAGTGCGACATCTTTTTGACCGCAAGCGTTTATGATTTCTTTGTGCTGATCAACCGAAGCAAGGCTAGCAAGAGATGAAAAACGAGCGATTTCCAGACGCTGAATTTTGGCGCTTGTTTGTTTTACAACACGTTCTAGCTCTATATTGTTCGCCCGTTTTAAAAATACGGAATGAAATGCTTCATCCGCTTCGATCGCTTTAAGGACATTTCTTGTTTTGATTGCATGTTCTAGAGATTGATTGTGTTTGATTAGTTCGCCCATATCTTCTTCTTGTAACGAAGTACAAGCCAGCTTAGCAGCAAGTGCATGAAGAGCTGCGACGACAATAAAAGATTGTTTTGCCTCCTCAAGGTTTAATGGAGCCACTTTTGTAGAAGAGCCAGGTGTCGTTTGGACAAGGCCTTCATCTTCAAGCCTTTTTAATGCTTCTCGAACAGGAGTGCGGCTAACTCCAAACTG
>NZ_JBFULJ010000247.1:0-4921 GCF_056400385.1 Priestia sp. P5_B4 | reverse complement strand
CTTCTTTACGCAAGCTATCACAAGAGTTAGAAATAAGCTTATTAACGGTACGAAAAGCGTATCAGCTCTTACAAAAATCAGGATTAATCGTAATACAGTCAGGAAGAGGAGCTTTTGTTAAAGGGGTTACTAAAGGTTCTTCCAAGGTATTAAATAATTTTTCATGGCAAGATGAATTAAACGTAAATATCACGCGCTCTCAGTATAGCTTAAATCGTGATCGTAAATATTATGATTTCTCTCAGGCTATTCTTTTCCCTCGTCTCCTTCCTAATCAGTTTTTAGCGCAAGAAATGCAAAGTCTGTTACGTACCAATGAGCTTGTTTTAGCCACATACGGTCCAATTCAGGGAGATCGTGAGCTTCGCATAGAGCTTTCTTCTTATTTACAGAGAGAGCAAGGAATAAAAGCTGATCCTCATGAAATTATGATTACAAGTGGCGCTCAGCAAGGTATTGATTTAATTGCTCAAACGCTTTTAAAGCCAGGGGATACGGTTATAGTAGAGAGTCCATGCTACGGAGCTGCAATTGATGTCTTCACCAATAAAGGCGTTAACGTCATTTCAATTGAACTAGATGAAGAAGGAATACAATCTGATTTAGTAGAAGAAGTCTGCCAAAAAATAAAGCCTTCGCTTTTGTACGTGAACCCTTCTTTTCAAAACCCTACAGGTATACTAATGAGCAGACAGCGTCGCAAAGAACTAGTTGATTTGGCCGAATTGTATCACTTTTTTATTGTTGAAGATGATTCGTTTGGAGAGATTTATTTCGATGATATATCGGTGCCTCCACCGATCAAAACGTTTGATAAAAATGGGCATGTTTTGTTCTTGAAGGGGTTTAGTAAAACCTTGGCTCCAGGACTTCGAATAGGATTACTTTATGCACAGGGTTCTGTATTTGATTGGCTATATGCGGTTAAAGCACTGATGGATATTGGTAGTCCCTTACTAACTCAAAAAGCCGTGCTAGCTTTTTTACGCACTGAGCGAATGAAACATCACATGGAAAAACTGAGGACCGCTTTGCAACTGAGAAGAGATCATGCAAGCGATCTGCTTTCGTCTCTTTCCGAGTCCGTTCAATTCCAAGTTCCTAAAGGAGGATTCAACTTATGGTTAAAACTGCCTCAAAAAGTAAACACATTTGAGTTATTAAAAAAAGCCCAGGAGCACAATATCTGCTTTTTACCTGGTGAAGCTTGTTTTGTTCATAGACCGCTTCATGCTTACATTCGAATAAGCTATTCCCTCCTTAGTGATACTGATTTGAACACAGGACTTCAACGTCTTAACGCCATTCTTTCAGCTGAAATATAAAAAGATTCTTTAATAGATGTTTAATTATAAGAAGAGAAGTGTATACAGAAAGAGGAGAAGAATAACTTTCTTCTCCTCCACTCTTTTAACTGACATTTTTATTCACAGCAATAATTTCACTCAGGTTATTCATATAAATAATTTGATCACCAAACGTTCTATTTTTCAAAGCAGCCGTATGGTGCGGCTTCATGCCAATAATATAGCATGTGATACCCATGAGATAGAAGGACTGCATAAAGCCTGCAAAAGCTTGAATTCCTTCGGTCGTTAATATATCTAGTCCTCCAAAGTCAAATAGAAGCGTGGTGTAATTTCCTTCATGCGCAAAGTTTTGCAAAATGGACGTATTTTCAGCTACAAGATCTGTATCTAAGTCTCCAAAAAGAGGTATAAGTCCTACTTTAGAGGATAACTTAATAAAAGAAGCGGACAATTGCTTGATTTTCTGTAATGATTTTTCAAGACGTTCTTTTTGTTGAAGCAGTTCAAAATCTGTATCTGCTAATCGTTTCCGATGGTCTTGAACAAGACTCGTTAACTCTTGTATACGTTCATCTTGGCGAATACAAACTAAATGACCTATATCGCTATCCCATTGAATTAAGCATTCAAACAGTGAATAAGGCGAATCATTGGTTTGCATCACGAGCTCTACTTTCTGAATAGCCTGGCCTCGGCTTTGGACAAGCGTTTGCTCATCATGGGGTTCGTCTACAGACAATTCTCGAGAATCTTTTTGGCGCAAGCTTAAAAACTTTCTTGCCTTTTCTTGACTAAATACGTCTACAAGATCTAAAAAATTAGCTGAAGGCTTAAATGAATGACCTGATTGTTGCGACCATTCCAAAATATTAAATTCAGTATCCACTAAAAAGTAAGGAATTGGAACATATTCAAGCATCGACATTAACTTCCACTCCTTTGTGATAACTGAGTAACCAGTTATTTAGTTGGTAAAGATCCGGAATTAGGCGTGTATGCTCAGAACAGTAAGAACGGAAATCAATTTGAGAAACTAAGCGCCCTCCTACCATTACCGTTGGTCTTGGTTCTAATTTGTCCAAAGTTTTGGTGTATTCAGCAAGCCTCTCAATATGATAAGGGATGCTGACAGATAATCCTACCATGTGCGGCTTCCATTCTATAGCCATTTTCTCAGCGTATTCCAGAGGGAGATTGGCCCCTAAAAAGCGAGTATTCCAACCATGTTCCTCAAACAATAAAGCCACCATCTTTAAACCAATGAAGTGCTGTTCTTGTTCCAAGCATAGAAGCAGTGCCCTTGGAGCGGTGTCTGAAGCGTGTCCCTGAATTTTTTTATAAAAGCGATAGCGAGTTAGCACATAATCACATGTCGTAGTTGCAACATGCTCATCAGCTACAGAAATGATATTTTCTTCCCACATATCTCCAGTTACTCGCATTGCGGTTGTAATTAAATTTTCATAAATATCTAGGCTGTTCTTTCCCTGTTGGATTTCTTCCAGCACAATTTCCCAAGCGCTGTCTTGATCACCAGCTAATAAATAGCCTACAAATTTTTGTACTTGAGATTTCATTGTTTCACCTCAGTAAACGTAAAGCTTTTAAGAAACTTGAATAAAAGCTTCTCGTCTCTCTTTTTCAAGATCGCCTAAAATGTATACCACTTTTAGACTAACACATGTTGCCAATAGCAACAACATAAAAATAGAATAATAACTTTTTATTTTACTACACTCAGTAAAATATGACTAGTATTTCTCTAAATATTCTCCTTTCCCTTTTATTTATGAAAAACACCTCGGCATTTTGTACCGAGGTGTTTTTCAAGTTGTTATCATTTCGTCGGCTAAAAGAATGTAAGTGCGTCTCTTTTTCTTTTATGCATCTTTCCTTTTTTCCACTTTCAAACATATGTATTTATGACTCTTCTGCTCCGACCATAATACTGATAAGATAGAGCGCTGTCATAACTGAGCCGATTGTATTGCATATCAAATGAATATATTGGCTGGTCGCCATAAACAAGTATAAGCTTAGCGACAGCAGCACCGTTCCGAACAAAAAAGACCATTTAAATAATGACAGTGGCCGGTTAAACTTTAGACGCAAACAAAAAATAAGAATAAAGCCTACTAGCGCCATCACAAAGAAACTAACATTAAATAAATTGATGGTTATCACGTTTGTTCACACTCCCTTTGCCCCTGAAACTATTATAACATATTTTTCCTTATCTTCATTCTTTCTCTAGGAGCACACGCATCGAAATTGTTTTTTTAATGTGTTTATGTCACAATATTTTTATAAAAATTCCAAGGAATGAGGGAATGCATTGACTACACCTGAAGCTCAAGATTCAAAATGGTCCATTTTAAATAAAGCCCTTCATAGCTCACAATCTGGCATTATCGTGACAGACCCTTCTTTGCCTGATAACCCAATTATTTACCTCAATCAAGGGTTTTCCCTTATGACCGGCTATAAGGAAGAAGAAGTATTAGGAGAAAATTGCCGTTTTCTGCAAGGGCCTCTAACAAACCCGCACCACATTGATGAAATTCGCAGCGCTATTAGCCGCAATCAATCAGTCTCTGTTACGCTCGTTAATTATCGAAAAGACGGCTCTTTCTTTCATAATCAGCTAACGATTGACCCGACATATATAGAAGAAGAAGATAAATACTACTTTATTGGTGTTCAAAAAGATGTAACAATAGAGATTACAGCCCAGGAACAGTTACAGCAAGCTTTGGAAGAAGTTGAAAGGCTATCCACCCCTATCGTGCCAATAGAGGAAGGAATCTCTGTTCTTCCATTAATCGGAACGTTAAACGAACGGCGTATAGAAATGCTATTTAATAGCTTCACCTCGCGTAACACAAGCAGCAAAGATCGTTATTTAATCCTAGACGTCTCAGGGTTAGCGCGATTTAATGATTCATTCGGCCGTGATATTCTTAATATTTACAATTGGCTGAAGCTCATGGGAACTCAGCTTGTTTTAACAGGAATTTCTCCTGACATGGCCATACATATGAGCACTATGGAAGATGATATGTCCTTTATTTTAGTCTATCAAAGCATTAAAGATGCCTTACCCAAGCTAAAGCTATAAGCACAAGAAGTGGTTCTTTATGAAAAATAGGTAAAATGCATGAATATGGTAGTCAAAAAATGTTTATTTTTTAATAAATTGGGTTTGAGAGTATACAGTTAGGGAAAACAAGGCGTATAGGAAAATAAATGCGCTTCATAATGGATTTATTTATAAGCATCCTCACTCTAGATTAGGGGATGCTTTTATGCCTTTATTTATTAAATCAATTAGACTATACATATATAAGGAGAGTCTTCATGCATAAAAATCAGGACTTATATCATTTTTTCAAAGAACATTCTCTTCAATTAACCGAAGACTGGTACAATCAGCTCGACGATGAAAATGAGTTCTCTGTCTATTCGAGTAAAAATCCAGCAATTGTGAAAGAACTGAAGCAGCAAAATCAAGATTATTTTCAGCATTTATTTGACGTATTTATAAGAGATGAGGAGTATTTTTTTTCAGATTTTCAGCAGTGGTCGATAGAACTAGCGCGTGATCCAAAACA
>NZ_JBFULJ010000246.1:0-4931 GCF_056400385.1 Priestia sp. P5_B4 | reverse complement strand
GTTAGGTAGTAGTGATATTCATGAATACAAAAAACATGATAAAATATACAAAGTTTCTACCTTTTATTAACAATAGTCAAAGAATAATAGATAGAAAATGGTTATTAGAGAATGGAAGGTGTATTTATGAAAAAGGTTTTAACAACTTAAACTGTATTATTGCTAGCATTATCAGCTTGCAGCAGTAATCAAAACAAGTAAATAAGAGCAGACCATCCTTATAGTAGGGCCTGTTTTTTTCTTTTTCTAAAAAGGAGCCGATGTTGTTTGTCCATGTGTCAAAGTCAACAGTATAAGCAGTCTTTATTCATAGATGATTGTTACAATACTAACAGTGCAGGTTCGATTAAAAGCCTAAGAAAGAAATAAAATCGGAGGTAGCAAAATGGAGAAGAGTGGAATGTTTAAAGATTTTAATTTTAAACTAGTGGTTATTGAAGCTTTATTAGATCAAGACCCGTTATTTCTAAAAGAATTAACCGACTTAAAAGATAAGTATACGAATAATTTTGAATGGTATTCTGGAGCTGGACCCATTGTTGAAATCAAAGATTATTTAGAAGAGTTAACCCTAGAAAAGAGTGATTTGGAAAAGATTGAATCCCTTTGCTTTGATGGAGGTAATGAAATTTATCATATTCTAAAGCCAGATTGGGATGGAGAAGACAGTTCATTTGACGTACTATCTGTTGAAGGATTTCAGAACTTAAAGAATCTAAAAACAGTGGACTATATTTCAATGTGTCATCCAGGAGTATTACAACCATTCAAGGAAGCCGGAATTAAGATTGAAGATTAATGAGAAGGACGTTATTGTAGTAAGGGAAGCAATTCGTCTTTATGAAGAATAAAGAGAGAACCAGTAATGAAATATAATGTTCAAATTTATGAAGATAAACAAGGAATGCTTATGATAGATGTTCCTGATAAAATTTTTTTAGTTATAGATTTATTATTAAGTGATGTACAAGAAGATGGATCGAAATTATGGCTAGATTTAATTGATAAAGTACTTTCAAAGAAATCTTCTTATGAAGAATTGACTGGAAATGCCTGTACTATAGAAATTAAATATGATGTAACAAAAATTGTGAATGAATATGCTGAAGAAGATCAAAAGGCGAATTGTCTAATTGAAACAGCTGAGCTAAAACAGATTCTGCTTAAATGGGATGATGCTGTTAGAAATAAATACGCAGAATAGAAATTAATTAATTTAAAAGTATGGTGGGGCCTTTATACGAGATGAAGAAAAAATAAATCTCTTATAAAGGCTTCTTTTTATTTCTTTCTAGTTMAGTCGGGTAGGCAGGCACTCTCACGARCGCCCGCCCCCCTAAGAACCGTACGTGACAGATTTCCCGTCATACGGCTCAAGCCTTCTTTTTATCCGAACAACTTATTTAATACATGGTACATGTACTAATTTAGCAAATTGACCTGTAGAAACCTCTAGGTTTCGCACTGTAACTTTCTCTCCATTTTGTAAAGTCTGCTTACACAACGCACAACGATATCCTTGTTTTCTTGCGRGTTTCATCCTATCCAATGTATTTTCATTATTAAAGACCTTACGGTCTCGTTTTTCCCAATACTCTTTTAGACTCGGATCATCTGGGCTGTTTTTATAGGCTACCATGACATGCCGTTCTATCTTAATCCAGGACATCTTTAACAATTGAATGTTAGTAAGTGGACATGTGAGAGTCCATTTATCATTCCCTCCATGGTTGGGCTTCTTAAAATAACGTTTAATAATCCATTTCCACGCCTTCTTTGGATGTAGTCGTTTAAGGTATTTTGTTATTTTAAGGAATAAGTAATTATCCATATATCCAAACGTCTTTTTAGAAACGACATGTTTCCAATACTGTCCGTAACCACGAATAATTGGATTTAAAACACGTATTAGTTCTTTTATTGGTCGTCCTCTCATTACTGCGAACGTATCTTTTATCTTATTTTTTGCTTTTTTAATGCTGTCTCTGCTAGGTTTGATTAGTAGCTTATTGCCTTGTTCCGTCTTGTATTGACGCAGCGAGAAACCGAGAAAATCAAACCCGTTCTCAATATGTGTAACTCTAGTTTTCTCTTTACTAAGTGTAATTCCTCGCTTTTGTAAGTAAGGAGTTAGTTTCTCATACATGCTTTCAGCCTTTTCCTTCGTTTCCGTTACGATGACAAAGTCATCGGCATAGAGAACACGTCCTATCTTACATTTTGGATCGATTGCGTATCCTCCGTTTGGTTTGTATGTCTTTTTATAAACAATACCAATTTCTTCTTCCATACCGCATAAGGCGATATTAGCTAGAAGGGGAGACACAACACCCCCTTGAGGGGTTCCTTCTGTTGTCGTACGAAGCATATCCTGCTCTATGTAACCCATTTTAAGCCATCTTTTGATGAGAGTGTTTCCTGGAAACATAGATGTTTGTTCTACTATCCAATCATGATTAAGATGGTCAAAGCATCCTAAAAAATCTCCCTCAAATACCCACTTTTTCTTACTATTCGTGTTAAGCTTATTAAAAAGATTACTTATAGCATCGTGTGTGCTTCGTTTAGGACGAAAACCGTAAGAAGTTGGTTCAAACTTGACCTCCCATTGTGGTTCGAGTGCGTTTTTTACTATGTTTTGATACACTCGATCTCGTATCGTGGGGATACCGAGAGGTCTCATCTTTCCATTTTTCTTCGGGATAAACGTTCGTTTTGCTGGCTTTGGACGATGTCGAAAGACAYTACATTTAACTATTTGTTTATAAAGTTTGATACGTTCGCTTGGTTTTAAAGCCGTATAGCCATCTACACCAGGTGTTCGCTTACCGTTATTTTGTTGTGTTACTCTGCGAATGGAAAGCAGTAGATTTGCTTTACTCCGTAGGAGTAAACGTTGAAGTTTCCTTACTTTTCTTTGTTGATTTTTCTGTTCGGCACGATAAATTCTTTGTCGTAACTTCGCTACATATTTTTGTATAATACTCCAATCAATAGAGTACCAATCTTTATGCGAGACGTGCGCCGACGCTCGTAGAGAGGTATTCATAACAGCACGCTCCTTTTCGTTAGAAGATAGCCACAAATTTATTTTCGTGTTGAAGACCCATGAGAAGTGGGCGCTCTTTCGAGCCTGTCATTGTCAATAGAGACGACAGTATCCGTCCAGTTATACGATGTTTCTGCTTTCCTGTCCCTTTTCAGGGTAACGGCTTTCGCTTTTTCTCATATCCCATACCCTCTGCCACATCGTTTGACTTTACAGTCATCCTACTGCTTATGCAGATGACATAAGGCTTACCAAGTTCCACTTCCTACAGATGCGATAGGGGTAGGTAGGTTCTTTACTCCGGGCAAGATGCGGGACGCATCAGAGCAGCATTATGATTCTACTTTTCCTCTTGCCAAGACCCAAGCAAAGCTGTGCATTATCTTGAGCTAACCCTTACGAAGCTTACAAACCTTCACTTTCGTTTACCATACCTATCTTCTCCTAGCAGTATTCTGGACCATGCATTTGTCCTCTGTTTCCACATCTCCTCATGCAACCGACAGACTCGTTACCAAGCATGCCGTTTCGGATGGAGATCATCTTGGCGTCTAGATGAGTAGCGTTAGCTACACTGTAAGAAAGCGACTTCTTGTCGCACCATAATGTCTCTTATCGGTAGAAGTATAAAAAGCCCTTAAAAGGGCTTTTATAGCTAATGTAGTTGTTATGTACCTTGTACCTCTGTTTTTAGCGTTAAACATTCCTTACAAAAATAAAAATATATAATCATTTCTCCCAGAAAGAGGTCCACCACTGACACAAGAGCTACTTCAAAATCATGAGTGATGCTGGAAACATATTTCATGTCATGGTTACAGGTTGGACAGCTTATATCATTTGGCTTTTCCACATACAGAGGCGCTCCTAACACCCTACATATATACTCCTGACCAAATAAGTCAAATGCATCATAAGAGGTATCCTCACTGACGGGTATATCTTCTTCTAACATATTGACAAGTTTGAATTTCGTATAAGGAAGAGGAACTGGTATTTTATCTTCTTCGTCTTGAATCCAATTTTGCTTATCATTTTGAATTAAAATAGTAACATTTTTTGTTGTAGGATTTAATTGAAATACTTGAGGCTCCCATAAAGTAGAACAATTTAAGCACGATATTAAAGGTAATTCTTCTAGTTTAGAAGTTCTTAGTTCACTTAATCTATCATCCTTTAGATCAAAACATAAAATCTGATGTAAATCTTCGCCACATAACTGACATTGTGGTACATTCCATTCTTGTCCTCCAAAACGGTGATTATAAACATCACTACCTTCAATAGCTCTAAAGCCTTTATGACCCTTCCAGTGCTGTCCATAAGGTTTATTTATCATGATAAGTCCTCACTTTTATATAATTGGTAACTTTATTATAACTCAACATAAATTATGTTTAATAAGTTGTATAAGATATAGATTTTCACTTAAGCCGGGAAAGTGGGTACTCTAACGAGCGCTGCCTGCCCGACTATATTATAAATTTATACAACATTCACAACTTAGAATATATAATTAGGTTAATTATTGTATGAGGGAGTTACTATTATGAAGAAGTACAAGAAAATGTTAGTGGGGTTTAATAATAAAGATTTAAATTGTTATGCTAGCCGGGGAGATTGTCTTTATCTTGCTAATAAAAAAGATACAAAAAAGGGGCTTTTTCGTTTACCAAATTATCTTTATTTCTTCGTTTCTTTAAATAGTAAACGTATGCCTTCGGAATTTGGAGTTGTAAAAACGATTGAAGGATATGTTACAGCAGAAGATCTTGCTAGGCTTGATTATGAAAGCAGAAAAATTAATGTTTCACTCATAAATGAGGAAATTTTAAAAGAATATGAAGAATTTCTCGAAAAGATAAATGCTAAACCAGAGCAT
>NZ_JBFULJ010000245.1:0-4947 GCF_056400385.1 Priestia sp. P5_B4 | reverse complement strand
ATTCCAGTCACTCCAGTAGCTCCAGTCACTCCAGTCACTCCAGTAGCCCCAGTCACTCCAGTAGCTCCAGTAGCTCCAGTAGCTCCAGTAGCTCCAGTAATTCCAGTAGCTCCAGTAATTCCAGTCACTCCAGTAATTCCAGTCACTCCAGTAATTCCAGTCACTCCAGTAGAGCCAGTAGCTCCAGTAATTCCGGTAGCTCCAGTCACTCCAATATGTGGATAGTGAGCCAAGATAACCTCAATTTGTGTTAAGATTCTGAATGATAGAATGTATGTCTCTGAATTCAAGCATAAAAGAGTAATAAGCATATTTAATCTATTAACTAGTGTTTGCATTAACTTTACTGGAGGAGACAATCTTGTTGTTAAAGCGGATAATAAATTTTGGACAGTGATGATCAAATGCGTAGCTACTGAGGAGTTAAGTTTTAATTCCTTTAACAAGGTAATAAGTTGGTTCAGTAAATTAGAAACGGTATTGATATTTTCAGGAGTCGGATTCTTTAGAATCAAAGGGATTACCCCTTTTAAACTATCTAAAATAGTAAGCAATCGTTTAATTTGGGAACCCGTAATATCTATACAGTCTTTCTTTTTGGAATTTACCCTTTTCAAATTTACCCTTTTCAAATAATTAGTATCATTGTTAGAACTAAAATATCTAACTTTAGATGCACGTCTATAGGCCATTTTCCTTCTCCTTTGTCTAAGGATAAATAATTTCATTACATTTTTTCTGACAATATCATTTACTCCTTACAATTTGTATATTTTAGTTCAGCGTTGTCTTATTGGTACAAAACCTTTAAAAATATACCTATTCCTAAAATGTAGAATTTTTTACAGTTATCTTTACATAGTTATTATAAATATCAAAAAACATTTCAATTTACTAGATATTTATATAGTAGAGCTTAAAATTAGTATCTAAAAAATATATAAATACACAATGAGGGAATAATAATTTAATATTTTCCCATGTATCTATTACAAATTTATAGGAGGAATAAGAAATGGTTTCTATCAGTTTATGTATGATTGTTAAAAATGAAGAAGATTCACTGGGACGGTGTTTGGAGAGCACCCGCCAATTAGTCGATGAAATAAATATTATTGATACAGGATCAAATGACCAAACAAAGAAAATTGCTCGTAAATATACAGACCGAGTTTATGATTTTGAATGGGTTCATGACTTTTCAAAGGCCCGTAACTATGCGTTTGAGAAAGCCACAAAGGATTATATTTTATGGTTAGATGCGGATGATGTTTTCTTAGAGGAAGATCAACAGAAATTGCTGGCACTAAAACTGAACCTAGAATCCTCTGTCGACTCAGTAACGATGAAATATATTTTAGCTACAGATGAATATGGTAACGTTACCTCAAGTTTAAGGAGAAACCGATTAGTAAAAAGAACGAATGGCTTCCGTTGGATTGGGGCTGTCCACGAATACCTTGAAGTATGGGGAAATATTATGAATAGCGAAGTTGCCGTAACCCATAAAAGTATTCACCACGACTCTGACCGTAATTTAAAAATTTATGAGAAAAAGCTACTTACTGGTGAAGAGTTTTCTCCGAGAGATTTATATTATTTTGCAAATGAACTGAAAGACCATCAAAAATTTGAAAGAGCAATTGAGTTTTATCAAAAATTTCTTTCAACGGAAAAAGGATGGATTGAAGATAACATTGCAGCATGTAGAAATTTGGCCGATTGTTATCATGAAATTTTTGATAAAGAAAGAATGATTAAATCTCTACTACGATCCTTTATTTATACTGCCCCTAGACCTGAAATTTGTTGCCGATTGGCTCATTATTTCATTGAAAAAAATGATTATCAATCTGCTGTTTTTTGGTATGATTCAGCAACGAAAACAGGAGTTACATCGGATAATTTAGGAATTCAAAATCAAGCTTATTCCACATGGATTCCTCATATTCAGCTTTGTGTTTGTTACGATGCTTTAGGAGATTATGAAAAAGCAAATCATCATAATGAATTAGCAGGTACTTACAGACCTAACGATCCTAAATACCTTCATAATAAGGAATATTTAAAAACAAAACTTCCGATAGAAAAAGTTGGTGTAGGAAATGAAACATAAAAAAAGGATACTAGTCGCAAGTCCCGTTCACCAAAAACCAGAAATTTTATCATTATTCCTAGAATCGTTAAAACACCTCAAAAAAGAAGAAATGATAGTAGATTTCTATTTCATAGATGATAACGAAAATGTAGATTCAAGTCGTCTTCTTATACAATTTCAAGAGTGTATTCAATCAGTGATTGTCGAAAAATCAGACTACCAAGATGTTTATTCTCGTGATGGGCAAACACATTACTGGAATGAACATCTCGTTTGGAAAGTAGCTGGTTTTAAAAACTCAATCATTCAATATGCAAAGAAACAAAACTATAATTATTTATTTTTGGTGGACTCTGACCTTGTATTATTTCCTGAAACTATTTTTCATCTAGTTCAGCAAGAAAAAGATATTATCTCTGAGGTATTTTGGACAAAATGGCAGCCCGATTCGATGGAGCAACCCCAAGTCTGGCTTTATGATGAATATACTCAATATCACAAACAACCAGGGGAGAATTTATCTACTGAACAAATGAAAGTTCGTTACCAGGAATTTATAGCTAAAATGAGAACCCCTGGTGTTTATGAAGTAGGAGGACTTGGGGCTTGTACCCTCATTTCACAGAATGCCCTTAAAAAGGGAGTCAACTTTAATAAAATATCTAATTTGACATTTTGGGGAGAAGATCGCCATTTTTGTATACGCGCAGCTGCAATGGGTCTTTCCTTATATGTAGATACACATTACCCTGCCTATCATATTTATCGAGATATGGACATTGAGGAGGGGCAAGAATTTGTAGCCAAAATAAAAGCTAGGCAAAAAACAGTCCAACCCAATATCTATGTATCTACTCCTAAAAAAACAAAACTTACTTTGTCTATGGTGATTAAAAATGAAGAAAATCGATATTTAAAAGAAGTTTTGAGAAAACACCTTCCCTATATTGACGATGCTGTGATCATCGACGATGGTAGTACCGACAATTCCGTTGAAGTTTGTAAAGAAGTTCTAAAAACATTGCCATGTAAAATTATACGAAATGAAGTCTCAAAATTCTCTAATGAAGTAGAGCTTCGTAAACAGCAATGGGAGGAAACCGTCAATACAGAGCCTAATTGGATTTTAAATATGGATGCRGATGAGATATTTGAAGACAAATTTGATCGAGATATACAGCAACTCCTCGCTCAGGCGGACTATGATCTTTATTCTTTTAGACTCTATGACTTTTGGAACGATACCCATTATCGTGAGGATGACTACTGGCAATCCCATTTTTTCTACCGACCGTTTCTTGTTAGACATCGAAAAGATTTCTCCTATACCTGGAAAGAAACTCCTCAGCACTGTGGGAGATTCCCTAACAATATATTTCAATTACCGAATAGTATCTCCACCTTAAGAGTTAAACATTATGGGTGGTCGAAACTAGAGTATCGTTTAGAAAAATACAAAAGATATTTAACCCTTGATCCTCATGGCCAATATGGAATGAAGGAGCAATACGAATCCATATTGGACGAAAACCCCAACCTAATAAAGTGGGAAGAGTAAGGATGAAAGTTTTAAATAAAAAAGTAACATCCTTAAGCGGATGTAAACGCCAGAATAAAATTTACAGTTTTCACTAAGATCGACTTTACACTTTTATCTACGTTTGTCACCTACTTTATTTGGAGAAGCAGGTATGATAGCCTTGTTGAAACAGCCATGGTTCTTTTAATACTAAGGCTTTAAGGCTGTTTATCATACCTGTAGAGTCTCCATGTTAAGTGGGGCATGTGCAATTTAAAGTATAAAAAGAAACTTAGCAGAAAGTGTAAAATTCACCTGGGCGTCTACAGCGAATTAATCCAATTCTAAAAGCTAAAGACAAAGAAGCTTTGTTTACAAAAACCAAGGCTCCTTTACTTAGCTCTAACAATAAAATCATAAAATTATTTAGTTATGCTCATAAAGAGAAGTAATTAGAATGTATACTATATACTGAACTTACATAATGTCGGTTTACATAAATAAAAGAGGTTACAGAATGGCTCTCTGTGACCTCTTTTATTTACGCTTTTTGTTTACGTTGTTTAACAAAATGAATATTCCAGTAAATTAAAATGGCAATGATGATATACTGTGCAATAGGAGAAATGACTAAAGCTTTAGAGATAGGGAACTCATACACAATCACAACTTTTACTAGCGCTTCTATCATCAGTCCGATACCCCAAACAGCTGCCATTATCCGTATAAAGTGACGGAATGATACCTCTTCTTCCCACCGTTTTGTCATGACGGATTTATTTGAAATAAACCGCATTGCAAAGTAATAGATCAGTGGCTTCGGTGTCAATAAAGAAAGTAAGAAGACAAGTCCCATTATGCCTGTAACATACGATTCCCTTAACAGAATAAAACGTTCATCTCCTCCAATCCATGCCGCCACTATGCTAAGAACAATTCCTAAAAAAATAAAAGAAGAGAACGTATCCAACTTTTTATCCTTTATGAGATGATAAAGTGTATCTATTAATGGAACACATGCTGCCAAAGATAATGCAATAATACTTGTTATATGCGTTTTTAAAATGGTATAGATTAAATACGGTAAAACAATATTGATGAGGACACTTACAATTATTTCTACTTTGCTTGTTTTCATTCTCTACACCCTCCTTCCATTCTTTCTATATGGTTTATTGAACCTTCCACAACTTTCTCAAGAGCTAAGTGAAAAAGGAACATGTAAAAATATATTCGACACAGTGGAAGAAATTAACCTCTTTATCAAATGTATATATACTTCAAAGTTTTAAAATTCATTATTATGTATTAACTGATATCTATTCATCTA
>NZ_JBFULJ010000244.1:0-4958 GCF_056400385.1 Priestia sp. P5_B4 | reverse complement strand
GTCTTCGTATATACCATTTTGTTTAGTGCGTGATCAGATAAACGTCCTCCCATGGAATGGAAAAAACGAGCTCGACTTTCAAGAGCTTTTAACAAATCATCATAGGTGTGAATGGAATGATGTGAACAATCTTGCAGCTTTGCAATCCAGTTCTTAAACCCTTCTTGATTGATTTCAAGCCCTTTATCCGGACGAAAGCTTGGAAGTACTTGGGTCTCAAACTCTTGCACATCTCTTAGTTTCATATGATACTCTAATGAATCTGTTGGGTCATCCGTTGTACAAATAACTTTTACGTTAGAACGTGTAATAAGATCTCTTGCACCGAACTCACCGCTGCGTAATTTCTCATTTGCTTTTTCCCAAATAAACGGTGCCGTATGTTCATTTAATATTTCATCAATATCAAAGAAACGCTTTAACTCTAGATGCGTCCAATGATATAGCGGATTCCCAATTGTCATCGGAACTGTTTTAGCCCACGCGAGAAATTTTTCATAGTCACTCGCTGATCCTGTTATCTTTTCTTCTTCAATTCCGTTGGCTCTCATCAGTCTCCATTTGTAGTGATCTCCATCTAGCCAAACGTTAGTTAACGTTTCAAACTGTTTATTCTCATAAATTTCCTGTGGGTTTAAGTGGCAGTGATAATCAATAATGGGCATATCTTTTGCGTAAGTATTATACAAGTGTGCGGCTGTTTCATTTGTTAATAAAAAATTGTCATCCATAAACTTTTTCATTCCCATTCACTCCTTCATTTTTTGTTAACGTTAACAAAATTACATAAATTGATGAATACTCTTATTTATATATAACTGTATTAATAAGATTTAATCTTCAACGCCATAAATGTTAACGTTAACATTTTATTTAATTCTATTACTTCTTTCTAAATTTTACAACAATTTATCTTTATATTTTTCAATTTTTTTCTCTCTTTATTTTCATATGCTGATTCTTCATTTTTAAAAAAACAGGATTTATGACATGTTTCCATAAGAATTAAAGCATGTTGTTTCACATAAAGCTTATACAAAGTTAATAAGGCGAACAGGCTGTCTTTAGTGCTATAATTAACTTCGTATGCATCACTACTAGCATTTAAATCATACATAGCCGCTGCACCTTATTTTCGTATCATTTAAAATAAAGGAATTTTAAAGAGAAAAGTGAATAGTATAAACATGCACTTTATTTACTATCTCTTTTTAATTTTCATATATTCATTGCTTTTAAAGGAGAGGATATCATGCCAGGAGCAACAAGCATGGTCGTAATCGGAATTACTGCCTTAATTGTATTTGGACCGAGTAAATTGCCGGACATAGGACGAGCATTTGGACATTCCCTGCGAGAATTTAAAAATGCAGCGGAAGGAATTATACAGGATGACAACAAAAAAACTCCAGAGGATACCACTGAAAATAAAGAGGAAAAATCCTAATTTTTATGTAAATAAAAGTTATACAGACTAAAAAGCCCACTTTTCACGTGCAGTGGGTTTCTTTTTTGATGTATGATAGTAAAAAATAGTAAAGAAAGAGGGTAACTTTTTGTTTAAATCGAAACTGCATTTTTGGACATTAGAACTATTAATGATTGCTTTACTGATTTACATTTGTAAACATATTTCGTTTGTTTTTCTACCAATCGGTGTGTTTATCTCCACTTTGTTTTTCCCTATTCTCGTAGCTGGTTTTCTTTTCTTTTTATTCGAACCAATTGTGTCATTTCTCACAAGAAAAAAAGTGCCAAAAACACTGGCCATCTTATTATTATACGTTGTTTTTATCGGCGTAATTGCTTCTATTGTAGGCGGTGTGGGACCTACTTTATCTAAACAATTAACTGATTTGGCTAAAAATATTCCGTCTTATATTGTAGAAACGAGAGAGTACATAAATGATTTATCTAACTCAAGATGGTTTAACTGGCTCGTTGAACAAAAATATGTGTCCCTCGATCATATTGAAGAGTCACTTTTAAACTACGCGTCTACTTTACCTACGAATCTCACAAACAGTATTTCATCTGTTTTAAGCGTCGTAACAAATATTACACTTACGGTTGTAACCGTTCCTTTCATTCTTTTTTATATGCTTAAAGACAGCCATAAACTTCGTAAAAATACGCTGCGTATGGTTCCTGCTTCTTACCGAAAAGAAACGTTACGTACAATGAAAGAAACAACAAATACGCTAGCTACTTATATTCAAGGCCAAATGCTCGTTTGTTTATTTGTCGGTATTAGTACATTCATTGGTTACCTTATCATCGGGTTACCCTATGCATTGATACTCGCACTAATAGGAGCCCTTACTAATATTATCCCGTACGTCGGCCCTTTTATTGGCGTAGCACCTGCTTTAATCGTAGGTTTATTATACTCTCCTACAAAAGCGATATTAGTAATTATCGTCGTCGTAATCGTTCAACAGCTAGATGGGAACATTATTTCTCCGCTGGTAATTGGAAAGAAATTAAACACTCATCCTTTAACAATTATTATTTTATTGCTTGTTGCTGGTAATATTGCAGGAATACTCGGAATGATCTTAGCGATTCCGGCTTATGCTGTAACAAAAACAATTGTAATAAATATTGTAAGAATGATTCAATTCAGAAACAAATCTGTCAAATTATAAAATGCCGAGGCAATCCAATAGAAGCTGATAAAAAAGCATTTTAGTTGAAGTTAAATCCGAACTATTGATCTGATTAATAGTTCGGATTTTTTGTTGTCATATTGAACATAGGGTTTGTGCAGCTGCTTCTAGCTGTTGATTGGAGGGCAAGGTGAAGACTTCTGCGTGAAAAGCGGAAGTCTTCAACGGAACTCAACAGCGGTGTCACAAGCGGTTCAGCTCCTTTATCTCATTTGTTCGTCTTTAGATTGGGGTAATTTCTTTATGTCCTAATGTCTTTTATCTTCCCATGGGTTCAGCACTGACACACCATCAGGTGATTTCCATCCGGATCTTTAAATGTAAACCAATGATTGTGTTGAATTCCTGTCGTTAGCTCTACTTTTTTCTGCTTCATATATTCATAAGCTTCTTTGATATCGTTTGTATTCAAATGAAAAGCTGGCGTTTTAAAAAGCGTATTTTTTGAATAAGTTTTGCTATCTAATACAATCCCTGTTCCATTCATAGGTATCACATATAAATGATCATATAAAATGTCTCCATCTGCTATCAAACCTAGTATGTCACAATACCAATCTCGTGCTTTTTTTATGTCCTTTACAGGAATAAAAACCGTGCCTACTTCATTTAATATAGGGTTCATTTATGACCTCCGGTATGGGTTTAGTAGTTTTACAACGTATTCTCTTTTAATCGCTGATATCCTTTTATTTTGAGATACTTTCTATCAGTCCATTAAACTCGGTAGCAGAATTAGCGGTCTTGCAGACACGGTTATCCTCCATACATAAGCTACACGGCAAATATATATGCTACATGACTAAATGTAGATTACTAAAAAAGAAAATAAGAAAATCTCCCCCTTCCTCTGCTTTGCACGTGTATAATGAAAAATAGACTATAGATAGTAGCCTTTTTTTGTTTGTAGCATCGAACTTTCGTGCATTACAATAGATTTAAAGCCACTATCCAGCTAAGAATTAAAATGAATAACTTAAGGTTAAGGAGGTTAGATGTGTATGGATTATTCATCTGTACTCATACGCGAAGTCATTGATAGAGTATCTAAATTACGCCTCTTATCTGTTTATAATGAAAGTATAAAAGGTGATTTAGAAAGCACCATCCTCCCTCTTTATCAGCAGCACTTTGAAAATAAAGATGTAAACGAAGCGTTGAGGATTTTAAAAAAAGACTTTCTCAATCGTACGAAACGCAGATGGTTAGATGCTGCTATACGCGACTATGAGCAAAAAAAGCCTAAGAAGAATAAAGAGCTGATTGGCGAATACAAAGCGCTAACAGCTTATTATAAAACGAATGGAAAAGAACTCTTTTGCAAACAGTTTGAAAACGTATCATCTCCGGAAGAAGTCATTGATAAACGAATTGGTATCCTACGTGAATGGAGTCAAGAAGATAGCTTCTTCTTAACGGATTATCCTTATATTCATCAAAAAACCAAGACCCAGCGAGAAAAAGCAATCCATACGGATATATCTATTATTATTGGGCTTACTATACTGGACCCAAGCTTCCAAAACGGAAATCATAGTATTATTGAGAGCCCTTTTTCAACTGTAGAGAATCCTTTTTTCTCTAACTCAAGAGCAAAGCTTCTCGTCGAGCAACCCCTATTAGAGAAAGAAGGAAAAGAATATTTCTTAAGTACTTATAACTCTGAAGACGGGACAGATTACGAATTGTTAATAGAAAAAGAATACGCTGAAGAAAATGGAAATAAAATTAGTGATTTAGATCGGTTTGATTATAAAGTGTTTTTAGAGATCATGAGCCAGCGCGACGAATTGTTCGCTACACAAAAAATTATTAACGTAAAAATTGGTGATCTTGTGAAAGCACTCTATAAAACAGACAGTAAGCGCAACTATCAGATGATAGAAGAAAGAATTACAAAAATGAAGCACTACAGCATGACAAAAGTACAGCATAATAAGAAAATTGCCTACGGTATTTTTGACTTTGTGGATATTACTACGATGCCAAACGGAACGCGAATTGCTGAAATTCACGTCAATGAAGTGATATATAGAGACTATATTCAACGCCAAACGGTGCGTATTTATAAAAACAAAGTAGAAAAATTAAGTTTAGACGCCGCTTATCATTTGCTATTCGTTATGCAAAAAGAGCGTCTCATTTGCTATGAAACAAAATCTTCATACAATGTCACAAGAGATTATTTATATTTTTCGACAAGAGTCCGCTTTCGAAAAAGACGAAAAAAAGAAAACCTTGTCGAAATAGAAACAGCCTTAGATGAGCTAGTCGAACAAAAACTAGCTG